>DASXEF010000685.1:0-19221 GCA_036490255.1 Kofleriaceae bacterium | reverse complement strand
GATCGCGCGGTCGGCGGCATCGGCGAGCGGGTACCACGGGCAGAACGGCATGGCGTGTATAAAAGGTAGAGCATGCCCACGCGCGTCGTGTCGTTCGGTCGAAGCGATTCGACGCCCGATCGGCTCGTGCATGGCGAGGCGGTCACCGCCGCGTCGCAGATCGCCGACGGCGCGCTCGCCGCAATCTACATCGATCCGCCGTTCGGCACGGGGAGCGTGCAGCGCGGCCGCGGCCGCGGTCACGCGTACGCCGATCGCGCCGACGATCCCGACGCATTCGTCGCGTGGCTATCGCCGCTACTCGAGCACAGCCGACGCACGCTTGCCGAGCGCGGCTCGCTGTTCGTCCATCTCGATTATCGCGCCGTGCACTACATCAAGGTCGCGCTCGATCGGCTGTTCGGCCGCGCGTGCTTCGTCAACGAGATCGCGTGGTGCTACTCGGTCGGCGGCAAGAGCCGGCGCGGCTTCGGCCGCAAGCACGACACGATCCTGTGGTACGCGAAATCCGACGGCTGGGCGTTCTATCCCGATGCCGTCCGGGTGCCGCGGCGAGGCGGTTCCCACATGCGGCTGGTCGGCGGCGTTCAGGAAAAGACCGATCGCAAGACCGGCCGCGTCTATCGCTATCCGGTCGCGGCCGGGAAAGTCCCCGAAGACTGGTGGACCGACATCGAGACGCTCAACCATTCGGATGGCGAACGCACGGGCTGGCCCTCGCAAAAACCGGAGCGGCTCGTCGAGCGCGTGCTGCAGGCGGTGACCGTGCCGGGGGATCGCGTCGCCGATTGGTTCGCCGGATCAGGGACCACGGCGGCCGTGGCGCAGCGGCTCGATCGGCGGTTCGTGACCGCGGATCGCGAATCGGCGGCGATTGCAATCGCATCGCGGCGCTTGATCACCCAGGGCCGGACCCTGGCTTCCGCGGGAAATCCGCCAGTTCCGCTCGAAATCATTCGGGGTCGCATTTGAACCACGGCGCTTGCGGCGTAGGGTCCGACCGGGTGAAGATTCGAAGGCCCAGAGCGGTGTAATGACAGCCGGATCTACACCGACAGCGAGCGCACCCACCGAGAAGAGCGAACAAGCCTCGGGCGTGACGCTCGAAGCGTGGCTCGTCACCGACGTCGGCATGGTGCGCGAGCACAACGAAGACTCCGCGGTGATGGAGACCGATCGCGGCTTCTTCATCGTCGCCGACGGCATGGGCGGTCACGCCGCCGGCGAGGTCGCATCGGCGATGGCCGTCGACACCGTGAAGCGCACGCTGATCGATTCGAAGACCGAGATCGACGCGTTCAAGAAATCACCGGGCGACGCCGGTCGCCGCACGCTCGTGCAGCTGCTGCAGAGCGCGGTGCTGCAAGCGCATCAAGCGGTCTATCAACGCGGTCAGAGCGAATCCGACAAACAAGGCATGGGCACGACGCTCGACGTCGTGCTCGTCGCCGGCGCCGAAGCGTTCGTCGCGCACGTCGGAGATAGCCGCACGTATCTGATCCGCGACGGCCGGTCGTCGCAGATCACGACCGACCACACCGTCGCCGAGGTGCTCGTCATCGAAGGCAAGCTGACGATCGAAGAGGCGCAGGTCTCGCCGCTGCGCACGATCTTGGTCAACGCGATCGGCGTGTCGGCCGACGTCGGCGTCGAGATGGCGCACGTCACGCTCAAGCGCGGCGATCGCCTGATGCTCTGCAGCGACGGCTTGCACGATTACTTCCCGGTCGAAGAAGAGATCGCGCAGCGACTCTCGGCGGAAAAGCCCGGCGATGCGCTCGCCGAGATGGTCGAGCTCGCGAAGACGCGCGGCGGCCACGACAACATCACCGGCGTCGCGATCCACGTGACCGCGGTCGATCCCACGCCGAACGCGATCACCGAAGATTCGACCCAGCCGGTCGACGCCGGCAATCCGTTCATGGCCGACGAGCCGACGCAGACCGCGTTCACGGCCGGCGGGATGACGGCACCGGGCGCGACGATCGCGCTGACGCCGCAGCAGGCGCGCCAGACCCAGCCGATGCGCGCGATGACCGAAGACGAGAAGAAGGCCGACGAACAGGCCGCGGGCAGCGCGCCGACCGATCCGCCGCCGATCAAAGCAGCGGTTTCCGACGGCAAGACGATCGACGACGAAGCGAAGCCGGCCGACCCGATCGGCACCGCCGATACCGGGCCTGCCAAAAAAGACTAGCGCTTCGCGGGCTCGATGCGCGTCGCGGTCGTGACCTCGGCGCCGTCGACGATGACCACGTCGCCGCGCGATGCGCGCTCGAACGCACGATTCGCATCGCTGCGATGGCGGCGCAACAGGCGGAGCTGGACGAGACCCGCGTCGCTGCAGCCGTCGAGCTCGACCTTGCCCTTCGGCGCGTGGACGGCCGAGACGACGCGCCAACCGGATTGCGCGACGAGCGGCTCGGCCGAGCGGCGCAGCACGAGGTAGGAAAACTTCAGGCCGTCGTCGCGCAAGTGCGTGACGCGCGCGAGCTCGGCGGTGCGCGGCGGCAACGTCACGGCGCGATCCTCGTGACACCAATCGCGCTCGTCGGCGAGCATCGGGCACGGCGCGATCGTGCGCGTGCACGGCGCGAACACGTGGCCGAGCTTCGCGGCGAGCACGGCGTCGCGCAGCTCGTGAAGCGCGCGCGCGGTTTCACGCAACGCCGGCTCGATGATGATCACGGCGCCGTCGTCGGCGATCGCGGCGAGCGCGCGCGTGATCAGCGCCGAGCGTGCGGCCGGCGGTAGCTCGTTGAGCACGTTGCCGAGCACGACGAAGTCGGCGGTCGGCAACGCCGGGTCGCGAACGAGATCGAGGCCACGCGTCGTGACGGTCGCGGCCGGCGCGATGCGCGCGAGCGCTTGCTTCGCGATCGCGAGCGCCTGCGTGTCGCGATCGAGCAGCGTGAGCTCGAGCGGCCGATCAGTGATGAACGTGGCGATGCCGATCGAGAGCGCGCCGCAGCCGGCGCCGATGTCGACGATGCGCAACGGCCGCGATGGAATCAGCCCGCGGTTGGCGAGCTCGGCGAGCGGGATCGCGATTTTCGGCGCGTCGCACAGCGTGAAGAAGAGCGCGCGTGCGGCGAGGTCCGCCGCCGGATCCGTCGGCCGCGCACTCAGCTGATCGCGCTCGCTCGTATATCGCCGCGAGCGCTCGACGATCGCGCGGTGCAACGCCGGCAAGGCAATGTCGCCGCCGATGATCGACCAGAGAGCTTCCTCAGGGACGTAGTCCACTAACGCAACTTACCTCGTGTAACCGCGCGTGATCGTTCACCGCGCGAGGGACGGACTAAAGTTAACGAACCTGCACGGTCACGTCGGCAAGTGCGTTCGCGGTGACTGCGACCGTCGCGCGACCGCTCCGCGCCGGCTGTCCGGCGCGCGGCGGCACGAGGGCTTCGACCGTGTAGCTGCCGACCGGCACGTCGCGCAACACGACCTGCCCGCTCGCTTCCGTGATCGCGACATACGGTTGTGCGGGGGTGACGATCCACGCCGGCTCGACGTCGCTGCCGGCGAGCAGGTCGAGCGATTTCGCCGCGAGTGGCGCGACGAGCGCGTGCCCGCTGATCGGCAGATCGAGCGCGATCGCTGGCGTTGCCGAGCCGACCTCGAGTGGTTGCGCATCGCCCGCGCGTGCGAGCGACAGCGCGAGGGGGTGATCGACCTCGCTCGCGACGGTGATCGCGGCACCCGCGACGACGACGCGCGGCGCGATCGCACAGTCGGCGACGACCACGCGCGCCGCCGGGTCGACGATCGGTTTGCCGCGGTCAGCATCGATCGCGACGATCGCGTCGGGCACACCCCACGTCGTCGTCGGCGCGACATCGGGCGCCGACGCGGTTCCGCACCGCGTTCGCCCCGGCGACGCGCGCGCCACGGTCGGCGCGTCTGGCCACTCGACGCGGACCTGCACGTCGCCTTTCGCGAAGTCACCCGATTCGGCGCGATACGCGGTGGCGATCGCTGGCGCGACCGCGGAGCCGACGGCGTGATCCGCGACCGGATGCGGAGGCGCGCCGCTTCCGCACCCGAACAGCACGGTGATCGATACGAGCCTCGACATGCTTCGCTTTAGTCCGTCCCTCGCCCCATGAGTAAATTCATGCGTTTGGCCGATCGAAGTTGAGTTAATGGACTACGTCCCCGAGGAGGTCGTTGACTCCGGGCCCGCGATAATCGGCACCGGCGAGGGCGATGTGCGCGTTGCGCGCGACGGCTTCGGCCTCGCGCACGCGCTCGCGATGACCGACGGCGTACTGCGCGAGCCCGTGCGGCCATCGGATCACGCTCGCGTGCGTCGTCGCGAGCGTAGGTGCCGCGAGGCCGAATGCGCGCGCGACGTCACGCCGCGCGGTCGCGAGCAACTCGGCGTCGGTGAGCTGCGTCGCCGCCTCGGGATCGCGACCGCCGCCGAAGATGCAGCGCAGCAGTGCGTGACCAGGGGGCGCCCGATCGGGCCACACGGTCGATTCGAACACGACGCCGAGCACGCGCATGTCCTCGCCGGCCGCGACGAGCATGCCGAACCCGTCGAGCGCGGCCGCGGGCAGATCGGCTTCGGCGACGCCGAGGTACACGAGCGCGACGGGCGCGCGGGTGAACGGCGCGAGCTTCGCGGCGAGCTCGGGCACGTTGCGCTCGACGAGCGGCACCGCGTCGGCGGCGGCGAGCGCGAGCACCACGCGATCCCAGCGCTGGCCCGCGACGACGACGGCATCGGTGGCCGGCTCGATGCTGCGAATCCGCACGCCGGTGTGCACGCGATCGCCGAGCGCGCGCGCGAGCGCGTCGATCATCGCGCCGAGCCCGCCGACCGGCGCGTACATGCCGCGCGGCGTCGTCGGTGGCTTCGGTCGCTTCATCATATTGCGAAGGCTACCGCGCACGATCCCGCCGGCAGCGTCGAGTGCGGCGAGCCGTGGGAACCCGGCTTCGAGGCTGACGTCGTGCGCATCGGCGGCGAACACGCCGGTGACGAACGGCGCGACGATCGCGCGCGCGACCTCGGGGCCGAAGCGACGCGCGGCGAACGCGTGCATCGATTCGTCGCCGGCACGTGCGGCGTCGCGCGCGGGCGAAAATGGCTCCTTGAGCAGCGCGAGCTTGCCGCGCCACGTCAGCAGATCGCTGCGCACGAGCGAGAGCGGACCGCTCGGCAACGCGCGCAGCTTGCCGTCGATGAAGATCCAGCGCTTGCGGGCGCGCGGCGACGCTTTTTCGACCGCGACGCCGAGCTCGTTGCACAGCGCGAGCGCGCCGTGCTGCGGGCCGCCCAAGAACGAGCTCGCGGCGTGCTCGCGGCGATAGCCGTCGACGATACTGGTCTGGATCACGCCGCCGACGCGCTCGCTCGCTTCGAGCACGTGCGCGTCGTGACCTTGCGCGACGAGCGCACGCGCCGCCGCGAGACCGCCGAGCCCACCGCCGACGACCGCGATCTTCATGGTGCCGTCGACAGCTCGCGCACGGCCTGCACCATCGCACGGACGTGCTCGGGATCGGTTTCTGGTAGCACGCCGTGGCCGAGGTTGAAGATGTGCCCGGTCGATCCGGCGCGCGCCAAGATCTCGGCGACGCGTGCACGGATCTCCGCCGGCGACGCGAACAGCGCGCCGGGATCCAAGTTGCCCTGCAGCGCGACGCCGTCGCCGACGCGGCGACGCACGGCATCGATGTCGACGCGCCAGTCGACGCCGAGCACGTCGGCGCCGCTCGACGCGTAATCGTCGAGGTACGGCGCGCAGCCGTTGACGAAGTAGATGATGGGCACGTTCGTCTTCGTGCGCAGCTCCGCGATCACCTGCTTCGCGTAGCGCAGCGGGAACTCGCGAAAATCGCCTTGCGACACGATGCCGCCCCAGCTGTCGAACAGCTGCACGCAATCGGCACCGGCCTCGACCTGCGCGGCGAGAAATGCGGCGCACGTTCGCGCGAGCTTGTCGAGCAGCGCATGCGCGTCTTTCGGCGAGCCGTAGAGCAAGCGCTTGGTGTGTGCGTAGTCTTTGCTGCCGCCGCCTTCGACCGCGTAGGTCAGCATCGTCAGCGGCGCACCGGCAAAGCCGATCAATGGCACGCGATCCGCGAGCGCGCGTTTGATGCGCCTCACCGCCTCGAGCGGCTCGGGCACCGGGTCGGCGACCGCGAGCCGCGCGATGTCGGCCGACGTGCGCACCGGGTTGGTCAGCTTGGGGCCGGATTCGGGAAACGCGACGTCGAGGCCCATCGCCGGCAGCGTGATCAAGATGTCGGAGAACAAGATCGCCGCGTCGAAGCCGAATTCGTCGATCGGTTGCAGCGCGACCTCGCAGGCGAGATCGGCGTTGCGGCACAGCTCCAGAAACGATCCGGCGCGCGCCCGGACCTCGCGATACCCCGGCAAATAGCGTCCTGCCTGCCTCATCATCCAAATCGGCGTGCGCGGGACGCTCTGGCGCCGGCACGCGCGCAGGAACAGGTGGTCTGCCATCGCGATTAGTCTAGCGGCGAGACGGCGCACAAGTCCCACAACCGACGGGAATCCGATTATGATTCTGCAGCTTGGCAGGTCCGCTCGGCATCAAGCTCCGCTGCGCTTCATGGCAGCAGCTGGCGACGATCTACCGACGCGATCTGTCGCGCGGCACGATGTTCCTAAAGGCGTCGTCGCAGCCGCCGCTCGGAACCGCGGTGCGCATCGATCTCGAGCTGCCGAGCGCGACCGTGATCGAGCTCAACGGCACGATCGATCAGCACGTCGTCGATCCGCAGCGCGGCACCGGTGTCGAGCTCAAGCTCGAGCCGCTACCGACCAAGACGATCTGGCTGATCGAGAGCGCGCTCTCGGCGGAGATCGCGGTCCGTGCGCAAACGTCGGGCGGCGCCCAGGCCGATCCGGCGGTCGAAGCCACCGCCGGCGAAGGCCAGGCCGAAGCCGAAGATCAGTTGATCACCGCACTCGAGGCCGAGGCCGAGTCGCTCAAGCGGCTCAACCCGTTTCTCGTGCTCGGCGTCGGCTACGAGTCGAGCGATGCCGACGTGCGCGGCGCGTTCGGCGAGCTGACGAAGCGCTATCATCCCGATCGGTTCCAGCGCTATCAGTCGACACGGCTGCGTCAGCTCGCCGCCGAGATCTTCATCTTGATCCGCGACGCGTATCGCAAGCTCGCCGACGACGCGAGCCGCGTGCAGGTGCGCCAGCAACTCGGCGTCAAGCCCGCGCGCGCGAAGACGCCGCCGCCGATCCCGCGCCCGACGGGTGCGGTGCCGGTCGTGCGCGTGCCGAACGCAAAATCGGATCCGCCGCCGTCGCCGCCGCCGAGCAACGCGATTCCGGAACCGCCGCGGCCGACGCAATACGACGCGCCGACGAACCCCAGCGACAAGAGCGCCGCGATCGCATCGACGCAGCTCGCGCGGCCCGAAGATCAACCGGGCGGCGTGCCGAGCGCGCACGTCGTCGATCGCAAGAGCGGGCCGGTGCGTCGCACGCAGCCGGCCACCGCGATCATCCCGAGCTCGCAGGTGCCGATCCAAGGCGGCGATGACGGCGCGAGCTACGACGCGCTCGTCGATCAAGGCAAGCTCGACGAAGCGCTCGCCGGCTATCGCGCCGCCGCGAAACGCAACGCGAACGATCGCGGCGCACGCGCCGGCATCGAGCTCGTCGAAGGCTTGCGCGCCCTCACCGCCCGCGATCGCCTCGAGGCCGCGCAGCGCTTCGAAGCTGCGCTCGAGATCGATCCGTCGAACGAGCGCGCCGCACGCGAGCTCGCCGACATGCGCCGCCAGGCGACCAACGAGCGCAAGGGCTTGTTGTCGCGCCTGATGGGCAAAAAGGAAGGGCCGACATGAGTCGTACCATCGGCATCGATCTCGGCACGACGACGTCTTGCGTGGCCGTGCTCGACGACAAGCAAGTGCCCCGCACGCTGGTCGCCGCCGATGGCGAGCGCACGACGCCGTCGTGGGTCTCGTGGTCGCCGAGCGGCGAGATTTCGGTCGGCACGCGCGCGCGCCGGCAAGCGGTGACGAACCCGTCGGCGACGGTCTACGGCGCGAAGCGCTTGATCGGCCGCAAGGTCAACACCGAGGACGTCGCGTGGTTCGCGAAGCTCGCGCCGTTTCGCATCGTCGCCGCGCCGAACGGCGACGCGTGGGTGCGCGTGAACGGCCAGCCGGTCTCGCCGCAAGAAGTCGCCGCGCACGTGCTGCGCCGCATGCGCCGCGTCGCCGAAGAAGCGCTCGGCGAGCCCGTCACGCGCGCGGTCGTGACCGTGCCGGCGTACTTCGACGACGCGCAACGCCAGGCGACGCGCGATGCCGGTCAGATCGCCGGCCTCGACGTGCTGCGGATCCTCAACGAGCCGACCGCGGCCGCGCTCGCCTACGGCGCGCATCGCAACGCGGATGGCCGTCACATCATCGCGGTGTTCGATCTCGGCGGCGGCACGTTCGATATCTCGATCATGAGCGTCGAGAACGGCATCTTCGAGGTGCTCGCGACCGGCGGCGATACCGCGCTCGGCGGCGATGATTGGGATCGCCGGCTGCAAGAGCGCATCGTCGACGAAGTGTTCGACAAGCATCGCGTCGACATCACCGGCATTCCGATCGCGATGTCGCGGTTGCGCGAAGCCTGCGAGTCCGCAAAGAAGGCGCTATCGAGCGCGAACGACGCACAGATCGCGTTGCCGTTCTTGGCGAACGATCAGCACGGCGCACCGATCAACTACGAGCGCGTGCTGACGCGCGATCTCGCCGAGCAATTGACGAAAGATCTGCTCGACCGGCTCGAAGCACCGACGCGGCGCGCGCTCGCCGACGCCGGGCTCGCCGCCAAAGACGTCGAAGAAGTGTTGCTCGTCGGCGGCATGACGCGCTGGCCGGCCGTGCAGGCGACGGTCGAGAAGATCTTCGGCCGCAAGCCGAGCAAAGGCGCGAACCCCGACGAGGTCGTCGCGCTCGGCGCGGCTGCCTACGCCGGCATCCTGTCGGGCGAAGCCGACGACGCGCAGCTGCTCGACGTCACGCCGCACGACCTCGGCATCAAGGTCGGCGATTCCGGCTTTTCGGTGATGATCGCGCGCAACTCGATGTTGCCGGTGCGCGCGCGCAAGCTGTTCGCGACGACGACCGACGATCAGAAGTTCGTCTCGATCGACGTCTATCAAGGCGAGTCGACCGAGCTCGGCAAGAACCGCAAGCTCGGCCAGGTCGTGCTCGAAGATCTGCCGCCCGGCCCGGCGGGCTCGGTGCGCGTCGAGCTGATCATGACGGTCGACGTCGAATCGATCCTCGGCGTCACCGCGCGCGAGCTCAAGACCGGCAAAGAAGCGAGCGTGACGATCCGGCCGTCGGGCGGCCTGTCGCAGCGCGAGATCGTCGAGATCATCAACCGCCGCCGGCAAGAGCATTCGGTGACGAGCCGATTGCCGTCCGGCGTGATGGCGAACGTCGTGCGCGTGCCGACGCGCGAGACGGCGCCGCTGGAAAAGCAGAGCGACAAGCCCGAGCCCGACAACGACAAGAAGGAATGAGCCGCGCCGATCAGTCCGTCGATCCCGCGGTGCTCAAGGTCGCCGACGCCGTCGGTGCGCTGATCGAATCGTGGGGGTTCAAGCGCAACATGGGCCGGACGTGGACGGTGCTCTATCTCGAGGACCATCCGCTCACCGCCGCCGATCTGCAAGACCGGCTCGGCCTGTCGACCGGCGCGGTGTCGATGCTGCTCGCCGAGCTCGTGCAATGGGGCATCGTCAAGAAAGCGTGGGTCGTCGGCGAGCGCCGCGAGCACTACGAAGCCGAGACCAGCTTGTGGAAGATGGTGTCGCGCGTGTTTCGCGAGCGCGAGCTCAACTGGATCAAGACGGCCGTCGAATCGTTCAAGCAAGCCGAAGGCGAGCTCGACAAAGGGCGCGACGAGCGCAAGAAGCTGATCGCCGAGCGCGTCGCGAACCTCGTGCAGCTCGCCGGCGTCGGTGCCAAGCTGCTCGAGCAGATCCTCGACGGCGAATCCGTCGACAATCTGCCGATCAAGACGATGGGCGAGCTGGCGAAGTGATCGTCGCGAAGAACCTGACCAAGCACTTCAAGGTGCACAAGCGCGACCCCGGGTTCGGTGCCGCGGTGAAGTCGCTGTTCGCGCGCAAGTACGAGACGGTCAAAGCCGTCGACGGCGTGAGCTTCACGATCGAGCGCGGCGAGCGCGTCGGCTTTCTCGGGCCGAACGGCGCCGGAAAAACGACGACGCTCAAGGTGCTCTCCGGCCTGCTCCATCCGACGAGCGGCGACGTGCAGGTCGAAGGCTTCGTGCCGTTCAAGCGCGAGCGCGCGCTGCTGCAAAAGATCACGCTCGTGATGGGCCAGAAATCGCAGCTGATCTGGGATCTGCCGCCTGCGGAGACCTACGCGCTCAACCGCGCGGTGTTCGACGTGCCGAAACCGCAGTTCGACAAGACGCTCGCCGAGCTCACCGAGCTGCTCGAGCTCGGCGACCTGATCAAGAAGCCGGCGCGCCAGCTCTCGCTCGGCGAGCGCATGAAGTGCGAGCTCGCGGCCGCGTTGCTGCACGGCCCGACGACGCTGTTCCTCGACGAGCCGACGATCGGCCTCGACGTCGCGATGCAGCTCGCGATCCGCGACTTCATCCGGCGCTACAACCAGCAGCATCAAGCGACCGTGCTGCTGACGTCGCATTACATGGACGACGTCGTCGCGCTGTGCCCGCGGATCATCGTGATCGATCGCGGCACGATCGTCCACGACGGCGAGCTCAAGAGCCTGATCAAGTCGATGGATCCCGACAAGCGCGTGTCGTTCACGAGCGCGATCGACGACGAAGCGCTCGCGAAGCTCGGCACGGTGCTGGCGAAGGACGGCAAGCGCGTCACGCTGCGCGTCGCCGAGAGCGAGCTCGCGAACGTCGTGTCGTACTTGCTCGGCACGATCAAGGTGAGCGATCTCGGAATCGAAGATCCGCCGCTCGAAGACATCTTGCGCGCCATGTTCGGCCGTCACGCCAACGCCAAGGACATCGCGTCGTGATGCGCGTGCTCAAGGCGATGCCGACGCTGCTCCGCGTCGGTGTCGCCGAGACCGTCGCGTATCGCGCCGAGTTCATCGTCTGGGTGCTCACGACGACCCAGCCGCTGATCATGATGTCGCTGATGACGTTCATCACGCGCACGACGTCGTTCGACGGCTACAACGCCGAACAGTTCGTCGCGTACTACCTGGCGACGCTGATCGTGCGCCAGCTGACCGGTAACTGGGTCGCGTGGCAGATGATGGAAGAGATTCGGATGGGCACGCTCGCGATGCGGCTGCTCCGCCCGATCCATCCGTTCTTCGCGTATCTCGCGAGCCAAGCTGCGGCGATTCCGTTCCGCGGCGTGATCGCGTTGCCGCTCGCGATCTTGCTGCTCGTCACGTCGGGTGCGCAGACGCTGCCTCACGACGCGTTGCAGATCGCGCTCGTACCGATCTCGATCTTGTTCGCGTGGCTCGTCACGTTCGGCATCATGTACGCGCTCGGCTGCACCGCGTTCTACCTGACGCAGGCGACCGGCCTCGGCGACATCTACTTCGGCATGTTCTCGCTGTTCTCGGGCTACTTGCTGCCGCTCGACATCATGCCGCACCCGATCGCGGTGCTCGCCGACTACTTGCCGTTCAAGTCGATGATGTACATCCCGCTGCAGCTGATGACGCGCGCGCAGACGCTCGATAGCTGCTTGCGCTTGCTCGGCGAGCAAGCGATCTGGCTCGTGATCGCATCGGCGCTCGCGCTGTTCGCGTGGAACCGCGGCATCAAGCGGTTCGAATCGGTGGGGACGTGATCAAGTACCTGCGGCTGTTTCGCACGCAGATGACGATCAGCGTCGCGCAGGCGATGGCGTATCGCGCGATGTTCTTCATCGAAGGCATCTTCGGCATCGGCAACGGTCTGCTCGCGCTGCTGCCGCTGATCGTCGTCTACAGCGCGCGCCAGAAGTTCGGCCAATGGGATTACTCGGCGGCGCTCGTCGTGATGGCGTACTTCCAGGCGTTGCGCGCGATCTTGAACGGCGTGATCAGCCCGTCGCTCGTCGATCTCGTGCAGCAGATTCGCACCGGCTCGTTCGACTACGTGTTGCTCAAGCCCGTCGACGCACAGATCTTGATCTCGGCGTCGCGTTACGAGCCGTGGAAGATCATCGATCTGCTGTTCGCGATCGCCGTCGCGGTCTACGCGTTCGTGCTGCGCGGCTCGGCGCCGACGACGTCGCAGGTCGTCGGCGGGCTCGCGCTGCTCGCGACCGGCGTGGTCGCGATGTACGGCTTGTGGATCGTCTGCGCGTCGCTCGCGTTCTGGGTCGGCCGGCTCGACAACCTGATGTTCCTGCTCGGCTCGATCTTCGACATGGCGCGCTGGCCCGTCGCGGTGTTCCCGACGGCCTGGCGGATGGTCTTCACGTTCGTGATTCCGGTCGCCGTGATGACGACGTTCCCGGCGATGGCGATGCTCGGCATGTTGAAGCCGGAGCAAGCGCTCGGCACGCTCGTCGGTGCGGTCGCGTTGCTCGCGGTCAGCCGCCTGGTCTGGCGCGCGGCGCTACGCAGCTACACCAGCGCGTCGAGCTAGAGCGTCTCGAGGAACGCGGTGAGATCGGCGACCTGCGCGTCGCTGAGCTTCGCGGTCTCGCCCATGCCGTGGACGCCGCCGCGATCGCGCAGCAGCGCTTCGAGCGTCACCGCGCTGCCGTCATGGAAGTACGGCGCGCTCGCCGCGAGGCCGATCAGGCTCGGCGTGTCGGCGCTCGCCAGCGTCGAGCCGCCGAACTTGTGCTGCAGGTTATCGCTGTACGTCGGGCCGTCGTGGCAGCCACGGCAACCGACTTCGGCGGAATCGAACAGCGTCTTGCCGCGCGCGACCTGCGTTGCATCGCGGGTCGGCGTGCGCGGCGCCGGCAGCATGTCGAGGTACGCGGCGAGGTTCGCCGTCTGTTTCACGTCGAGGCCCGAGCCGCCGAGCCGCTTCATCGTCGTCGCGAGGCTGGTCTCGAGGTCTTTGTCGCCGCCGTCCCACTTGTACGGATGCGTGCCGACGAGCCGACCGGCGAGCAACGGCGTCTGCAGCGTGCTCTTCTCGATCTTCCACGACAGCCCGTCGTCGCGGCCGTCGGGGTGACAGCTCGCGCACGCGAGCGCGCCGCCTTGCGAGACCTGCTGGTTCGCCGAGTGGAACAGCACGAAGCCGTCGTGCTCGGGCGCGGTCATCGCGGTCGCGACGAGCGTCGGACCGGCGGTCGTCTTCATCGCGGTCGCGAGCTCGCCCTTGGCGTCGACGAAGTCGAGCCGCTCGACGTTGCGCGTGAACGAGCACCACACGAGCACGCTGCCGTCGCTGGCAACCGCGAGGCCGTCGGGGCCGCAGCGCTTGTCGCCGGAGGTCAGCGAGCCGCCGATGCCCATCGCGAGCGAGTTCTGCGATGCCTGCTTGATCTGGAGGATCGAATCGGTGCCCATGCCGACGACGTAGAGCGCGTCGTGCGCGGCATCCCACGCGAGCGCGCGCGGCTGGTGCTGGCCGATCGTCGCGGTCGATTGCAGCGTGCGATCGCCGGAGAAGCCGAGGAACGCGAGCTGATGCGTGACCGGCGGCTCGAAGCCACCGCCGTAGCTGCCGGTGTTGCCGCCGTTCGCGATCTGCACCGGCGTCTCGCGCTGGAACGGTACGACCGCTTGGCGATCGCCCATGAACGTCACCGCGAACGCGCCGCGCGCGAACGCTTCGCCGTTATCACCGCCGCAACCGCGGCAGCGTTGGGGTGCGGTCGCGGTCGCGAGCGCGACGTGCTCGACTGCAGTGCCGCCGTGCGAGACGTCGAATTCGTCGACGGTGCCGGTCTGCAGATACGCGACGAGCGCGCGCGTGCCGTCGGGCGAGATCGCGAGGCCGCGCGGCTCGTGGCCGAGGTTCGCGCGCCAGCGCTCGTCGTGCGAGGTCGTGTCGTACGCGACGAGCGCGCGGTCGGCGATCGCCGTGACCAGCACGCTCTTGCGATCGGGCGACAGCGCGACGCCGAACGGCTCGACCGGCGTCTTGATCGCGCCGGCGAGCTCGAGCTGCGCGCCGACTTTCACGATCGCGATGCGATTCGCCGCGCGATCGGCGACGTACGCGAGCTTCGCGATCGGATCGTACGCGAGCGTGCCGGCATTCGCGCCGATGTGCAGCGCGGCGATGTTCGCGCCGCTGCGATCGGTGCGCACGAGGTTGCCGCTATCGGCATCGATCACGAGCGCGCCGTCGTCGACCGCGGCGATGCGCGACGCGGTCAGATAAGCCGCGGTCGGATTCGCGGGCTTGCTGCCGCCGATCGGTCGGCCGAGCAGCGAGAACGTCAGCGGCGCGACCGAGCCGTTGGAAAACTCTTCCACCATGTCGCGCGCGAACGCTTGGTGAGCGACGAGGCCGACGGCTGCGGGAACGAGAACTGCGACGGCGAGCAACGAGCGACGCATGCCCATATGCAACGAACGACACAGCCCGGCGTTCTTATTTGCGCTCGAGATCGATCGTCGCGTGCTCGACCCGGTCGCCGATCAGCAGCGCATCGATGATGTTCTGCCCACTTACGACCTGTCCCACCCACGTGTAACGGCCGTCGAGATGCGGCGCTCGGGAGTGCATCGCGAACCATTGCGAGCCCGCGCTGTCTCGCCCCGCGTCGGCCATGCCGATCCCGCCTGCGACGAAGCCGGCGCCGTCGAGCTGCGAGCCGGGCTCGGCCGGCGTCGAGAAGCCCGGGCCGCCCTCGCCCGACATCGTCGGATCGCCGCCTTGCACGACGAAGTCGGGCACGACGCGATGGAACTCGATGCCGTCGAAGTAGTGCTTCTTGGTCAGCGCGACGATCGTCGCGACGTTCCACGGCGCGACGTCGGGCAACAGCTCGATCGCGACCTCACCGCGCGACGTGACGAGGTGCCAGACCACGCGCTTGCCGATCACGCTCGCGACATCGATGCCGGGCGGCGGCTGCGCGCTGCCGATCGCGGGTGCATCGGCGGCTTGACCGAGTGCCTTCAAGCAGCTGACGCCGGCGACCGCGACGACCGGCTCTTTCGCGAGCGCCGCACGACACGCGGCGACGCCGGCCGTGATCGTTCGCTTGCCGATCAGCTCGAGCAACGCGGCGGCGAGCTCGGGATCGCGCTCGCGTTCGGCGCGATCGGCGATCGCGACATCGAGCGCCTGGCGATCGGGCGCATCTTTGATCGCATCGTAGAGATCGTCGACGGCGTCGGTCGCCGAGGCGGCGAGCACGATGTCGGGCGAGTTCAACGCGACGGTGAACGTCGCGACGATCGCGGTGTGATCGCCGGATTCGCCGTCGGTCCACGTCGAGACGAGCAGCGGCAACGCGGCGGCACGCACGCGTACGTCGGCGTGCTCGAGCATCACGCGCAAGAGCGCGCGACGTGTTGCGAGCGATTGATGCTTCGCGAGCTCGGCGGCGACGCCGTAGAGCTCGGCATCGGGCAGATCCTTGCGATCGACCTTCGACAAATCGAAGTCGTCGGATTTCGCGACGCGTGCGGACACGGCGAGCGACAGCGCGGTGACCCAGCCGCGCGAGCGTGGCGAGAACCGCGCGAGCTGTTGCGGATCGGGCGTGAACGCGAACGACTCCGGCGGATGCGCGAGTAGCGTGCGCAGCGCTTCGATCGCGACGTGCAGCGCTGCGCCGTCGCCGCGTGCGAGCATCGCCGGCAGCTCGGCCGCCACTTTCGCGCGGCCGTCATCGTCGCCGTTGTCGCCGGCGAGCGCGCGCACGGCTTCGACCGCGACGCGCCAATCGACATCGCCGAGCGCCTCTTCGAGGCCGATGTGCACGGCGACAACTTGTTTGCGATGCGCGAGCCCGGTGATCGCGACCGCGCGAATGTCGGGATCGGGATCGGTCATCACGCTCGCGAGCGCCGCGGTCGTCGGCGGATGCTCGTCGCCGACGACCATGCGCGATAACGCGTAGACCGCGGCGTAGCGCGTGCTGCGATCGTTGCTCGAGGTCGCGTGCGCGAGCGCGGCTTCGGCGTCGTCGGACAGCGCGAGCTTGCGGCGACCGTAGCGGCCGAGCGCGAGCGCGGCGGTCGGCGCGGTCTTGATGTCGGCGAGCGCGGTGACGAGCTGCGCCTGTTCGGCGAGCGTGCCGCCGCGACCGAGCGCTTCGAGCCCGACCAGCTTGCACATCTCGGCGTCGCAATGTGACGTCGCATCGGCGATCGATCGGCCGAGCGCATCGCGATCGGCATCGCTCGGCTCGTCGAGGGAGGCCATCACGCCGAGTGCGGCGAGCGCGGCGGTCACGACGTTGCGATCCGAGTCGTCGAGCGCGGCCTCGAGCTCTTCGCGCGCGTCTTTGCCGCCGATGCGGCCGAGCCCGCGCAGCGCGAGCGTGCGCGACAGGGCATCGTGCGGTGCGCGGGACAGCTCGCGCAGCTCGGCGATGCCGCCCCCGCGTTTGGCTTCAGCCTGCGCGACGTGCAATCGCGTCGCGAGCTCGCCGCGCGAGCGATGCGCAGGCTCCGGGCCATGACTTGGACAACCAAGCGCGCAGAAAGTTGCAGCGATTACTGCCGCGCGAAACATGCGCGCATCCTACGCCGACCTTGCATACTTGCGGTCATGCGTTCGCTCGCGATCGTGGTCTTGCTCGCCGCTGGTTGCCAACAACACAAACCGCCGCCGCCGAGCGCCACGCCGGCGCCGGTCGAGAACACGCCGCCGATCAACGTGGTCAAGCAGCCGGTGCCGACGAAGCCGCTGCCGGCGCTCGCCGCAGATTCCGGCGGCGCGACCGGCAAGCCGATCTGGCAACTCGGCATCGGCGGCTTCGGCATCGACGTGCCGCGCGGCGTCGCCGTCGACGACCACGGCGATTCGTACGTCGTCGGTTACTTCGATGCCGAAGCGACGTTCG
The DNA here is from genome assembly GCA_036490255.1 of Kofleriaceae bacterium. GTDB lineage: Bacteria > Myxococcota_A > Polyangia > Haliangiales > Haliangiaceae > JABFXX01. Next base: position 2,257 of record DASXEF010000685.1, on the reverse strand, counting down.
GCCCGCTTGGCACGAAGAAGCCCGTCGGCGGCTCCGACGCGTACGTGATGAAAGTCGACGCGAAGGGCACGCCGAAATGGGTGCAGACGTTCGGCGGCAAGCGCGACGACGCCGCCAACGCCGTCTCGGTGCACGGCAACCGCGTCGTCGTGGTCGGCAACTTCCTCGACGAGCTGAAGATCGGCGAATTCGATCATAAAGCGGTCGGCTCCGACGATCTGTTCGCGGTCTGCTTCGATCTCGACGGCAACTTGCAATGGATGTGGACGCTCGGCGGCATCGACAGCGACGGTGCGAACGCGGTCGCGGCGACGCCCGACGGCGGCTGGGTGATCGGCGGCTCGTACTCCGATTCGATCAGCGTCGGCAACGTCACGCTCAAGTCGAAGGGCCAGACCGATGCCCTGCTCGTCAAGCTCGCGGCGTCGGGCGACATCGAATGGATCAAGAGCTACGGGGGTCGCTACAAGGACACGATCATGCACGTCGCCGCCGACGACAACGGCAACGTCTATATCCAGGGCCACTTCGCCGACGTCGCCGATTTCGGCGGCAAACAGCTCAAGGCCGGCGGCGGCTCCGACAACGACGTCGTACTCGCGAAGTACGACCGCAACGGCGACCACGTGTGGTCGAAAAACTTCGGCAACGAGTTCAACGACGTCGCGGGCGGCATCGCCGTCGATCCGGCCGGTAACATCACCATCGTCGGCTCGTTCGAGAACAAAGGGCCGATCTCGTTCGGCTCGGGCGACGAGCACACGTCGCTCGGCGAGTCCGACGCGTACGTCGCGCGGTTCGATACCGACGGCAAGCTGCAGTGGGCGAAGTCGTTCGGCGCCGAGCGCGAAGACGTCGCGTGGGGCGTCGCCGCCGACGCCGCCGGCAACACGGTGACGACCGGTTGGTTCCAGAACTCGGTCGATTTCGGCAAAGGCGGCGCGATCACGAGCAAGGGCAACAAGGACGTGTTCGCGCTCAAGCTCGACGCCAAGGGCGCCGTCGTGTGGGTCAAAACCTGGGGCGACCACGACCACGACCAGGGGCGCGGCGTCGCACTCGACAAGGACGGCAACGCGATCGTCGTCGGTGCGTTCCGCTTCAAGCTCGCGCTGCTCGATCCCGCGATCGACAGCAAGCGGCCCGAAAACGACCCCGTCCTGACGAAGGCGCCCAAGCCCGATACGTTCGTCGTGAAGCTCGCGCGCTGATCCGCGTAGATCGCGCGGAATCGACGCCTAGACGCGCTTTTTTGCGTCCCCCTGCTTTTCTTCGTCGAGAACCGAGGTTTACAAAGGGGGCGCTTCAATCACGAGGAGAGAAAACATGGCGAAGGCAAAAGGCAAAGGTAAGTCCGGCGGTGGCGGCGCTCCGAAGGAGATGCTGCTCGTCGCTTCGAAGGTCAAGTCGATGATCAAGGACATGGGCTGCAACACCGCCGGTGATGCGCTCGACGGGCTCAACGCGTACGTCGGTTGGCTGATCCACCAGGCCGCGAAGCGCGCTGGCGAGAACGGTCGCAAGACGGTTCGCGCGCACGACTTCCACATCGGTATGTAAGCGGCGCTCGCAAGAGCGATTTGGAGGCAGGGCACTCTCGAGGGTGCCCGCTTTCATTTTCGGCGAGGCCGCTTTTAGCCTATGCTTGTCGCAGGTGAGCGCAGGGGTACCCCTCTACCTCGTCTCGGCCTGCGAGTCCGCCGAAGATTTCGTCGCGGCGTTCCGGCGCTACGCAGATCGGACGGGTTTGTTCGTGCCGGTGAACGAGCCGTTACCGGTCGGCCGGCGCGGACGGATCGCGCTCGCGCTCAAAGACGGCGGCGTGATGATCGACGGCGAGGCCGAAGTCGTCGGCTCGTCGCCGCGCCCGTCGGGAATTCACGCACGCGTGGGCATGACGCTCAAGTGGGTCACGCCGGACGAGCCGAGCAAGACCGTGATCGCCGAGCTCGAGAAAGCCCGGCTCGCGATGAAGCCGGCACCGCCGACCGTGCCGCCGCGACCTGCCGAGATTCCTGCCGAGCCGCGCGCGGTGCCGCCGCCGACGGGTGGTCGCATCGACGCGGCCAACGCGCTCGCCGAATGTGTCGTGATCGGTGATGTCGCGAGCTTCGGCGGTGGTGCGAGCGCGACCTCACCGATGACCGACGAGACCAAGTCGGGCCCGGGCAAGTTCATCATCCCGTCGATCCCGGCGACCGGTCGCGCGAAAGTGCCGACCACGCCGCCGGCGCTGACGCGACCGCGCACGCCGTCG
>DASXEF010000648.1:0-6646 GCA_036490255.1 Kofleriaceae bacterium | reverse complement strand
CATCGCCACTTCGGTAAGCAACAAGCCGGGCGTGTGACCGGCGCTGAGGTGAAAGCGAAAGCCGTCTCCAAGAACCTGGGATCGATCGCCTGTCACTTTTTCAATACGGTCAGTTGTCTCCAGCAAGTCGGTCAGACCAGGGATGAACGACGCACGGTCGCGGGCATGGGGCGTCACGGCGCGACGCCACGCTTCGTCGCCGACGACGTAGCTCGCGTTCGGAAACGCGAGCTCGATCGGCTTGCCCTCGGACCACGCCGTCAACGCGCCGCCGGCATGATCGAAGTGCAGGTGAGACAGCACGATGACATCGACATCACTCGGCTTAACGCCGACGGCAGCGAGCGAGTCGACGAGGACATGCCGTGGCTCGACCACTCCAAAACGCGCTCGCAACGCCGGCTCGAAGAACGCGCCGATGCCGGTCTCGAGCAGCACGATGCGATCGCCGTCACGTACGAGCAGGCAGCGACACGCGAGCGGGATCCGGTTCTGCTCGTCGGGCGGAATCCACTTCTCCCACATCGCGCGAGGCGCATTACCGAACATCGCGCCGCCATCGAGTCGCTGCGAATTGCCGAGTACCGAGGTCAAGGTCCGCACGATGCGTCCTTACCACGGCGGCTCGTCGGAGCTAAGATGCAATCAATGAGGGTCGCTGCACTGATCTGCGCGCTTGGTTTGTTTGCGTGTTCGTCGAACAAGGGTGGAGACGATTCGAGCGGAAGCGCGAGTCTCGTGCTCAGCCCATCGTCGAGCACGCTCGTGTTGGATGACGGCGCGCCTGCGAGCGAGCCGTTCACCGCGACGTTGATGACGGCCGATGGCTCGGCGATCGACGTCACCGCGCAAACGTTGTTCGGCGTCGACCAAGAGCTCGGCTCGTTCGTCGGCGCGACGCTGACGATGTCGAGCGCGGGCCCGGGCACCGTCACCGCGCTGTACATGGACACCGACTCCGACAACATCGTCGGCTCGGCATCGGTGATCGCGCAGCTCACCGGCGAGCGCGTCGATCCGTCGCTGCCATCGAACACGCCCGATCTGTTCGGCAGCGCGACCGAAGATCCCACGCGCGCGCCGACGGTCGTGTATCCGCCGCAAGGTGTGATCGTGCCGCGCAACCTCGGCGATTTCGAAGTCCACTGGACCGATGCGAGCTCCAACAACGTCTGGCAAGTCTCGCTGTCGAGCATGTACGTCGATCTCAAGATCTATGTGCCCGGCGGCAACGGCACCGGCGGCGGACCCGATCCGTCGTGGACGTCGTTCTTGCCGAACGAGTGGTTGGCTGCGGTCGGCAACTCGGAAGCGATGACGTATCAGGTGCGCGGCTTGGACTCGACGATGCCGGCCACCGTCGGTAGCGCGCCGCCCGAGTCGGTCGATCTGTCGAACACGGCGATGAACGGCGGCATCTACTACTGGTCGACCGGCGGCACCGGCTCCGACGGCGAAGGCATCTACCGCCACGACATGGCGACGCCACAAACGCCGGCGACCGCGTTCTACACCGGCGCGCAGCTCGCAAACCCGACGCAAGACGCGTGCATCGCGTGTCACGTGCTGTCGGGCGACGGCACGAAGATGGCCGTCACGTTCCAGGGCGGCAATGGCTCGGCCGACGAAGTCGACGTCGCGACGCAGACGTTCCAGAACGGCACGAACTACTGGAACTTCGCGACGTACACCCCCGACGGCGCGCAGTTGCTCGCGGTCGAAGCCGGCAACCTCGTCGTGCGCGATCAGGCGACGCAGACCGTGATCGGCTCGATGACGAGCGCCGGTTGGGTCACGCATCCGAGCCTGTCGGCAGACGGCACGATGCTCGTCTACGTTCGGCCGACCGTGACGAGCTGCGACTGGGCGTTCGGCGGCGGCGAGATCATCACGCGCACGTACGACCAAGCATCGGCGAGCTTCGGCCCCGAGAACGTGCTGCTGCAGAACTCGATGAACAACTACTACCCGTCGTTCTCGCCCGACGGTCAATGGATCTTGTTCAACCAGTCGACCGACAACTCGACGACCGGTGCTTACAACAATCCGAGCGCGACCGTGTGGGTGATCAAAGCCGACGGCTCGCTGCCGCCGGTCTCGCTCGATGCGATGAACACGAGCACGGTGAACCTGACGAACTCGTGGCCGCGGTGGGCGCCGTTCCAGCAGAGCGTCGGCGCGAACAACACGCCGCTGTACTGGATCACGATGTCGAGCAAGCGCGACTTCGGCGTGCGGCTCGTCGGCAAAGCGCAGCCGCAGCTGTGGATGTCGCCGTTCTTCCCCGATCAAGCGGCGATGGGGATGGATCCGAGCGCGCCGGCGTTCTGGCTACCGTTCCAGAACATCGACAGCTCGAATCACATCGCGCAGTGGACGCAGCAGGTCATCGGCTTACAGTAGCTCCGCCATCGATCGTCGACGGCGGCGCGATCGTCAGCTCGTAGACGGTGATGCCGGTCGCGATCGCGACCGCAGTGCCGGCGATCGCGTAGACCCACCAATGCCGGTACCACGGCGCCGGCGGCTCGTAGCGCAGCGCGATCTCGCGCGGCCGTTGCGGATCGGCCCACGCGAGCACCTCGTTGCCGTGTGAATCGTAGGCGCGCATGTACAGCTCGAGCGACGTCGGCGTTTGCGCGACGACCGGCGGCAACACGAGGTGCGCGTCGGCGTTGCCGTGCAGCGCGAGATCGGCGGCGCGCCAACCGTGCTCGCCGCGGGCGCGCACGAACACGGTCGCGCGATCCAGGAACCGCTTCGGATCGGCGACGACCTCGACGTCGAGCGGCACCGGCTCGCCGACCTTCTGGCCGCGCGCCCAGTTGACCTCGAGCTCCGGCGACGCGCCGGCTTGCTTGCGCGTGCGCTCGAACACGAACGTCGCTTTCGGCGACAGCGTGTAGCTCAAGAAGTGGCCGGGATCGAGCGCGAGCATCATGTCGAACGCACGTTGTGCGCTCGCCTCGTCGTCGCCGTACGCCGCGGCGATCCCGCGCTGCTCCCACAGCGTGACGTTGGTCTGGTGATCGAGCGGGCCCGCTTGCTCGACGGCATCGAGCTGCGTCTTCGCCGCATCGACATCCTGCGCGGCGAGCGATTTCATGCCGACCGCGAGCTTCGCGCGCGCGTCGTCGGTCGGTTTGCACGCGCCGGCGACGAAGAGCTGGTTCGCCGCGCACGCCGGCCGCAGCGCCGCGATCGAGCCGTGATGCGCGGCGCCACTCGCGCATCCCGAGATCGCGATCACGCCGATGGCGAGCCTCATATCTCGATCATAGACCGCCGAGCGCGCCGCTGGTTAATACGGGCACGGATCGACTGCGGGGCTGTCCCATGCAAATGCGACCGAGCGCACGATCTGGACTTTATCGAGCACCGCTTTGTCGGTCGCGTCGGTGCGCGAGCCGTACGGATACGCGAACGCGTCGACCGTGTAGCCGTCGGCGCGCAGCTGATCGATCGACGGCTGCACTTCGTTCGCCATCCAGCCGTCGATGCCGTATTGCTCGGCGTACTCCGGCGCGCGTTGGTGGTTCACCGTGTGCGCCTCGACCGCATGGCCGTCGCCGTAGAGCAGCTGGAGATTTGCTTTGTCGGTGTCGGAGTACTGGTCGTAGTACGCGATCCAGAACGTCAGCTTCGCCGCGTATTGCTGGAACATCGGCCGGCCGGTGATCCACTCCGGCACGTGTGCGTCGTCGAACGACAGCGCGAGCCCACCGGTCGACGGCTTGTTGTTATTGATGATGTCGTCGAACGTGACGAACGCGAGCCCACGTTCCTGCGCAGCGGAGAGCACGCTCTCGACCGTGTCCCACGCCACGGTCACACCGGGCTCGTGCGCGTAGAGCTCGAGTGTTTCGCCGGTGCTCGCGGCGCGATCGAGCCCGGTCTCGACGCTCGCGAGCGAGTTGTCGGCCGACGAGTCGATGTCGACGGCGCAGTGAACTTTGCGGCCATCCCAGTTGTAGAACGCCGAGTCCACCTGCCCCAGGTCGAGGTGACATGCGCCGAGGAGGAGCAGCGGACACAGGCGTGTTATGAGGTGCGCGTGCTTCGCTCCGCCGCGTTCGTGATCGCGATGGTCACGGCGCGCATCGCGCACGCCGAGCCCGACGATCTGATCGCGAAGCCGTTGGTGCTCGCGCCCGGCCACGCCGACGCGTTCGTGACGCTCGAGGACGATATTTCCAGCGGTTTGCACGGAGCACCGCTCTCGCTCGCGCCCGACGTCTGGGTCGGCGTGCTTCCCCAGCTCACGGTCGGCGTGATTCACAGCGACCTCAGCGTAGACCGGATCGGTCCGGGTGCGAGCTTCTGCATCGAGACTCAACGGATTATCTGTCCGAACGCCTATCACGGCACTGGTCTCGACGCGTTGTATTCGATCGAGACGGGGAGCTTCTCCGCAGCGGTGCGAGCTCGCGCACTGATCCGAGATTTTCACCCGTACTTCCTGCCGGCCGTCACGCTCGGTGCGCTGTTGCGCTGGCATCGCGGCCGCTGGTCGATCACCGGCGATCCGTTCGTGCAGATCGGCCTCGACAACAATCGCTTCGGCAACTACTCGGCGATCTGGCTGCCCGTCGTGTTCGCGGTGCAGCCGATCGCGCACGTCGCGATCGAGCTGCACACCGGATGGAACAGCGACTTCTACGACATCGCCGACGGCTGGTACACACCGGCGGCGCTCGGCGTCCGCGGCGCGATCACGCCGCACCTCGAGCTCGGCGTGTTAGCCGGCTGGCTGTCGATCTTCGGGCCGCAAAACGACGAGAAGCTGCGCGTGCTGATGTTCGACGTCGGCTGGCACTCGTGAAGCTCGTCGGGTGAGGCGGCATGAGTGCGCAGCACGTGCGCGAGGTGTCGCGGATCTCGACGTGCGCGAGCGTCGACGTGCGCGAGCGTACCGACGAGAACGCGAGCATGGTCATCGATATCGCATGGGCCAAGCTCGTGCCGCCGGATCCGGCGACGGCGGCGGCGTGGAAGCAGCGCGAGTCGCGCGAGCTCCATCGCTACTACGACGGCGTTTGCGACGGCCACGCCACGACCGAGCGGTGCACGCGGCAGGCGAACGGCCCGACGTGCATCACGGTCGTGCCGCCCGGCGCGACGATGCTCGACGCCGCGCACGACGCCAGGTAAGCGGTCGATTCGGGGTGTTGGCGCCCCAGGTGCGCCGGTGCAATCACGCGGTTGCGGCGGCACGGTCCGCGCTCTTACGCGCGGCATGAAGCTCGACGCGTTTGCACTCACGATCACCGGCCGGCGCAACAACAACGAAGACGCCGTGTGCGTCCGCCACGACCTCGGCTTGTACATCGTCGCCGATGGCATGGGCGGCTACGAAGGCGGCGAGGTCGCGAGCGCGATCGCGGTCGAATCGATCAGCGAGCTCGTGCGGCGCACCGCGGGCGACGCCGACGTCACGTGGCCGTACGCGATCGACGCCGCGCGTTCGCCGAGCGAGAACGAGCTGCTCGTCGCGACGCGGCTCGCCAACGATCGCATCGCGGCGCGGCGCACGGGCGAGCTGCGCGAGATGGGCTCGACGGTCGTCGCGCTACGCATCACCGACGATCGCGCGATCATCGCGCACGTCGGCGACAGCCGGCTGTATCGCCTGCGCGCGGGCGAACTCGCGCAGCTGACGATCGATCACTCGCTCGCCGCGCAGCTCGCAGCATCGGGCATGAAGGTCGAAGCCGACTTCCAGTGGCGGCACGTCGTCACCCGTGCGCTCGGCACGCATCTCGGCGAGCCCGACGTGCAGAGCGTGCCGATTCGCGCCGGTGACACGTTCTTGCTGTGCAGCGACGGGCTCTCCGAAGTGCTCGCGCCCACGACGATCGCGGCGTTGCTCGCCGACGCCGCGACGTGCTCGGCCGAGCTCGCGTGCCGCGCGCTCGTCGACGCCGCGTATTCGGCCGGCTCGCGCGACAACATTTCGGCGATCGTCGTTCGCGCCGGGTGACATCGGCGATTTCAAACGCGCGGCGGTCTCGCGATATCGGCGATCTAAACGCACGGCGGTCTCGCGATATCGGCGATCTAAAACGCACGGCGGTCTCCGGCGATATCGGCGATTTCAAACCAGCGCCGAGCTCGGGCGATATCGGCGATTTCAAGCGCGCGGGCGCTCGCTTTAGTCCGTCCCTCGCGCACTCAACAAATCCGGCATGTTGTGAGGCCGAAGTTGAGCTAATGGACTACGTCCCCAGGCCGTGTTTGCGTGCGAGCGCGCGCAGGTGCTTGCGATCGATCCCGGACTCGCGCGATGCGGCCGAGAGATTGTTGTCGGTTCGCGCGAGCACGTCGGCGATGTAACGGCGCTCGAGATCGTGGAGCACGGCGGCTTTGGCTTCGGCGTAGGGCAGGTCGCTGCGCACGGCGAGCCCGACGTCGTTTGCCGGCGACGCGTCGACGCGGACCGCGAGCTCGGCGAAGCGCCGCGCGCCCGGTGCGAGCGCGATCGCGCGATCGATCGCGTTGCGGAGCTCGCGAATGTTGCCGGGCCAGCTGTGCGCGACGAGGCGATCGAGGTTGGGGCCGGTGATCGCTTCATCGCCACCACGACCGCGACCGCCACCGCCACCGCCATCGCCATCGCCACCGCCACCGCGACCGCCATCGCCACCGC
>DASXEF010000623.1:0-15850 GCA_036490255.1 Kofleriaceae bacterium | reverse complement strand
GACATGCAGAGCGCGTGGACGACGATGCACCCCGATCTCGAGGTGCTCGAAGCGAGCAGCGGGCCCGATTACTTGTGGGGCAACGATCTCGCGAACACGATCTGGGGCCGCGCGGGCGGCGATCACATCTGGGGGCTGGGCGGCAACGATACGATCGAAGGAGCGGGCGGCAACGACGTCATCGACGCGGGCGGCCAGCCGGGCGACAAAGTCAGCTACGGCGCCGACGACTGAGCCTGCGATCCTGGCCGCATGTCGGCGGTAAAGACGCCCATCATGTACATCCAACGCGGCTGGGGCGCGGGTCGGATCGGTCGCGTGCGATTGTCGAAGACCGGCCGAACGCTGTGGTACGGCGAGCTCGAGCTAAGCTCGCTCGACGGGCGAGGGTACAAAGCGAACTACATCGATCTCACCGGGCGTGGTCGAGATCGACGAGGACGTTCGCGAGGAGTACTGGCGGACGATCCGATCGATGCCCGAGAACGTGCGGGCGATGTCGTATCGATCGCGCGGCGTGCACGGCAACCACGCGACACGCTGATCGCAGCAACGGCAGCAGGAACAGGAACGGCAGCAGGAACGGGAACGGCAGCAGGAACGGGAACGGCAGCGGGAGCCGGAACGGCAGCCGGAGCCGGAACGGCGCCGGAATCCGGGCCATCGGCGCTCGGACCTCGGTCGGGGTGCGCTCGCCCTCGCGCGCGATCGCGCATCGCACCGCGCCGAGCGCCACTACGACCGACGTTTGCCGACTGCCGCCGCAACGCGCTCACATTCGCGCGAGCACGATCGTTCTGCCGAGCCGCTCGTCACGGCGCGTGCGCTCCGCGCGCTTGAGGGCGAGAGCGCACCCCGACCTCGGAGGTCCCGAGGAGCGGGGGGCAGAAAGGAATTCTCATGCTCGTCGCATATCAAGTCGCATTGGAAGTCATCACGCAGCTCCGTCCGATCGTCGAGAAGATCAAACAGCACGACGCTCACCTCGCGGATCAACTACGGCGCGCCGGCACCAACACTGTCGCGAACCTGGCTGAGGGCCAGCGGCGCAAGGCCGGCAACAAACGCCGCGCGTGGGAAAACGCGCACGGCGAGGCGCGCGAGATGCTCGGCTGTCTCGAGTGCGCGCTCGCGTGGGGTTACGCGATCGATGACGCGAATGTTCGCAAAACCCTCGATCGGTTGCTCGCACTCTGTTGGGGGCTGAGTCACTGACGGCGCGGCCCGTGAGTCAGTCGCCATAACAGCGCGAGCAACCGATCCAAGATCGCGAGCGGCTGTGTGGCGTCGGCGAGCCAGCCCCACGACGCGGCAACCGCGAGTGCGGCCTTCACTTCGTTCGCGCTGCCGTGCGCGGTCTCGAATCGCAGCCGCTGATTGCCGGCGGTATTGCGCGAGCCTTCGCCGAGGTTGAGCGCGACGCTGGTCGCAGCGCGATGCAACTGATCGGCGAGGTCGCGATCGTGCTTCTTGATCGCGGGAACGACGTCGCGAAGTGAACGAATGAGATCGAGCGAAACTTCGTAGGCGATAAACATGGTGGCGTTCTCCTGAGTGTTGGCGCGTGGGCCCCAGCTCCTCGGGCTCGCCGAGGTCGGGGCGCTCTCGCCCTCCACGCGCCGACGCGCAGGCGTCGTGACGAGCGGCTCGGCAGAACGATCGTGATCGCGCGAGCGCAGGTGCAGGCGGCGGTCGCGTGCAAACGTCGGTCGTCGTGGCGCTCGGCGCGATGCGTGCGCGACAGGCGCGGAGGGCGAGCGCCCCGACCGAGGACAGTCACGAAAGATCGGTTACGGCGACGGTTGCGGTTGCGGTTGCGGTTGCGGTTGCGGTCGCGGTTGCGGTTGCGGTCGCGGTTGCGGTTGCGGTTGCGGCGACGGCGGCGGTTGCGGCGACGGCGGCGGTTGCGGTTGCGGTTGCGGTTGCGGTTGCGGTTGCGGTTGCGGTTTGAAGTTCCCCCGGTTTCGTGGACACCCCAAACCGAGAGGAGTTCACGATGAAGGCGATGGGCACGAAGCATTATCCGGCCGAGTACAAACAGCGCGTCGTGGCGCTGATACGCGCTGGCCGGTCAGCGACCGAGGTCGCACACGAGTTCAAGCTGAATGTTTCGACCGTGTGCCGATGGGTGCACCAAGCAGAGGTCGACGGCGGTATGCGCGACGGGGTGACTACCGACGAGAAAGCCGAGTTGACGCGGCTTCGTCGTGAGGTCGCGGACCTTCGCGAAGAAAAAGAGATCCTAAAAAAATTCGCGGCCTGGTCCGCTCAGGAAGCGAACTGGACGCCGCGGAAGCGTTCCGGTTCGTAACGGCGAACCAGGCCATGCACGACGTGACGAAGCTATGCCGCGCGCTTGAGGTCGACCAGCGGCTTCTACGCGTGGCGCGAACGCGTGCCGTCGAAACGCGCCGTGACCGATGCCGAGCTGACGCAAAAAATCTGCGCGATTCATGAGCGGTCGCGGTCGACGTACGGCGTCCCGCGTGTTCACGCTGTGTTGAAGGCCGACGGTGTGTACATCGGCAAGAAACGTGTCGCGCGTCTGATGACCCTCGCTGGGCTCAAGGGCGTTTCTCGACGGAAGAAGTACCAGAGCACACGGGACAAGGATGCTCGTCCCGCGCCGGACCTCGTGGATCGGGCGTTTGTTGCGACCACGCCAAACCAGCTTTGGGTGGCCGACATCACGTACGTGCCGACGTCGTTGGGCTTTCTCTATCTTGCCGTGGTCCTCGACGTCTTCAGCCGTCGCATCGTCGGCTGGGCGATGGAGAGTCATCTCCGCGCGGAGCTCGTCATCGATGCCCTGAACATGGCCGTCGATCGCCGCGCTCCGACGGCGGTCATTCATCACTCCGACCAAGGCTGTCAGTACACGTCGGTGGCGTTTGGTCTGAGGTGTCGCGAACTCGGCGTGAAGCCGTCCATGGGCTCGGTCGGCGACGCCTACGACAACGCGATGTGTGAGTCCTTCTTCGCGACCCTCGAATGCGAACTTCTGGACCACCGCCGGTTCGCGACGCATGCGGAGGCCGAGATGGCTATCTTCGATTTCATCGAGGGCTTCTACAACACACACCGCATCCACTCGGCCCTCGACTACGTTTCCCCGGTCGAGTACGAAGAACAACACATGGCGGCATAACGGCGTCGCGTTTCAACCCGTCCACCAGACCGGGGGAACTTCAGTTGCGGTTGCGGTTGCGGTTGCGGTTGCGGCGACGGCGGCGGTTGCGGTTGCGGTTGCGGTTGCGGTTGCGGTTGCGGTTGCGGCGACGGCGGCGGTTGCGGCGACGGCGGCGGTTGCGGCGACGGCGACGGCTTCGGCCGCGGTAGCGCTGGCCGGCCGATCGAGTTTCCTTGGAAATCGCGTCAGCCGTCGCCGCGAGGACTCATATCGCCCGCAAGCTCGCGACGCGATTGCGATCGCCGATCAGCGATCACCGTCGATCGGGTTGGCTTCGTCGCTGCAATAAGGCTCGAGCACACAAGCCCATCACGCAGGAGTAGAAGCCAATGTCCGATTTCCAGAACATCTCCGACGAGCAACTCGTGACCGCAAGCGGCGGCGTGCACATCAACATGAGCCAGCTCTCGCCCGGCGAGCGCTACATCATCCAGCACGAGTCGGGCGGCAGCACGACGGCGAAGAACCCGACGTCGACGGCGTTCGGTCTCGGCCAGCTCCTGATCGCGAACCGCCGCCACTACCTCGGCGCGAACGCGAACACGACGGATCCGACGCTGCAGCTCAAGGCGTTCCGCGGCTACGTCCACGATCGCTACGGCAACGCGAACCGCGCCGAAGCGTTCTGGAAGTCGCACCACTGGTACTAAGTCAGTCCATGTCTGCGGCGTGAATGTCGCCTTTGGCGATCGCCGCGACGAGGATTTCCCAGTCGTGGGTCACTTGATCTGCGGCGATCAAAGCGAGCTTCGCGAACGCGCGGTCGAGCTTCTCCGCCTGGCCGGCGTATCCGTACAGCACGGCGGCGTCGGCGGTGCGAGCATGCACCTTCGCGAACGTCTCGCCGCAAACGCGGGCGTACTCGAGCATCGAGCTGCGCTTGAGATCGCCCGGATCGATCGCCGCTTTGTGATCGGCGAGCTGGCGCACGTAGAACGGGCGGCCGTCGATCGTCGTCCAGCCGACGAACGGATCGACCGATGTCTGCATGCGGTGCTGACCTTCGGCGACGCGACGACCGCCGTGCGACGGCGAGCCGCCGTTCCAGCCGAGCACTTCGAAGCTCGACGGCAGCGCTTGTTTGACCTGCAGCACGAGCGAATCGTTCGGGCCGTTGCCGGCGCACATCACGACGTAGTTGCGGCCGCCGATGCTACCGGTGCCAGCGACTTTGAACGCGACGTCGTACGCCGCGTAGCAATCGAGGACTTGCTGGCGGCTCGGTCCGACCGTGTCGCGATACGACAGCAGCGAGTCGAGCACGGCTTGCGCTTCGGCTTCGGGCACGCGCCGGATCTTCGGCGGCGCGGCGACGAAGCGCGGCTTGCCGTCGGGGCCGGGCGCGGCGAGCTCGTCGCGCGCTTGCGTCGGCGACATCCGCTCTGCTTTTGCGAGCGTGCGGCCGACCGCGCCGTCGGTCGCGAAGCGATGCACGGTGTAACGCGGCAGCTCGTACGCGGGTAGATCGGCGAGCTCGTGGAGCGAGTCGCGCCACGAGTGCATCAGCTCGATCACGGCGTCGCGCGCGACCGAGTCCGACATGCCGCCTTCACGCGCGACGAGCACGAAGCTGATCGCGAGCCGCTTCATGTCCCATTCCCACGGCGCGCGCGTGGTCTCGTCGAAATCGTTGACGTCGAAGACGATCTTGCCGTTCGGATCGGAGTACGCACCGAGGTTGCGCAGGTGCGCGTCGCCGCAGATCTGCACGCAGTAGCCGGTGTGCGGCAGCGCCATCAGATCGGGTGCCATGATCGCGGCGCCGCCGCGCAGGAACGCGAACGGCGACGTCGCCATCCGGCCGTGGCGAAACGGCAGCACCTCGTCGATGCGGCCTTGCTCGTTGGCCTTGAGCCGGCCGAGCACGTCGCGCTCGTGCTCGACCCACTTGTCGTGGTCGACGCGGCGCACGATGTCGCGCAGGCTGCGGCCGAATTCTTCGCGCAGCGGGCGAGCGACGTGACGCGGCGGTGGAGTTGCGAGTGGAGGCGTTGCGATGTCGTTCATATGCGCACCAGATCGATGAAGCCCTTCGCAGGGACGGTTTCGACGAGCTTGACGCGGACGTGATCGCCGACGTCGAGGCCGCCTTCGCCGCGGACGATGCGTCCTTCGGCGGGCGGAGACAGCAAGCGCGCGAACACGCCTTTTTCGGTCGCGCCGGTGACGATCGCATCGAAGTCCTGGCCGACGCGCGAGTGCAAGAGCTCGGCGGCCGCGACCTTGCGCATCGTGCGCTCGACCTTGCGGATCGCATTCTCGCGTTCGGTGCAGTGAGTCGCGATGACGGTCAGCTCCTCGTCGGTGTACGGCGGCGGCGCGCCGAGCGCGGTCGCTTTGAGCAAGCGCTGCGTGATCAGATCGGGATAGCGGCGATTCGGCGCCGTCGAGTGCGCGTAGTCCTCGACCGCGAGGCCGAAGTGACCGACTTCGGGGGCTCCAGCTTTCTGCAGCCAGTACTGGCCGGGACCGAGCAGCTTGACGACCGACAGCGAGACATCGGCGAACGTGTCGGGCTGGTCGGCGCGCCGCTTGACGAGAAAGTCCGACAGCGCCTTCGCGTCGGGCTCGGCGGGCAGCTTGTAGCCGTGCGAGCCGGCGAGCTCGACGATGCGATCCCAGCGCTTCGGCTTCGTGACGACGCGGCGAATCGACGAGCGGCCCTTCGATTCGAGCCAGCGCGCGGTCGCGCCGTTCGCCGCGATCATCAAGTCTTCGATCAGCTCGCGTGCGCGATTCTTGTGCTGTACCGCGAGATCGACGACGTCGTCGTCCTTCATCACCGGCGACGCTTCGATCGTCTCGAGCTCGAGCGCGCCGTGCTCGTGGCGCAGCTTGCGCAGGAGCTGCGCGGCCTCGTCTTGCAGCTTCAGCTGATCGGCGATCGCCTGACCGCCGTGCGGTGGATCGCCGTGACCTTCGAGCCACGCGCCGACTCGCTCGTAGACGAGCTTCGCGTGGTTCTGCACGCGCGCGACGTAGATCTGCGTCTGCGAATCGTCGAGCGAGCCGTCGGCTTTGACGACGAACTCGGTGATCACCGCGAGGCGGTCTTTATCGTCTTCGAGCAGCGACGTGCGATCGGTCGACAGCTCGAGCGGCAGCATCGGAAACGTGTGCACGCCGGTGTAGAGCGACGCCGTGTTCTTGTCGGCGAACTGATCGACGGGCGAGCCTTTCGGCACGAGTGCGTCGACGTCGGCGATGCCGACCAGCATGCGGATCGCGCCGTTGGCGAGCCGAACCGCGACTTCGATCTGATCTAAATCGCGCGAGTCTTCGTTGTCGATCGACGACCACTGCAGCGCGCGCAAGTCGCGTGCGGCTTCGTGTGCCGGTTGTGCCGGGATCGACTCGACGAGCCCCGGCGGAAAGTCCGTCTCGAACCCGTTCGCTTGCACGACCTGGCGCGCGACCTGCACCATATCGATTCCATGAGTCGTCATTCCCGCAAACCATCCTCCGGGCCACGCGGCCGCGTCAACCCGACGACGGGACTCGATCGCGGTGAGCTCAGCCGGCTGCAGCTGGCCGCGCTGGCCGGCGCGCGGGCCCGAGCCGAGCAGGGCACCAGCGGGGCACCTCGCCCGGCAAGCGAGCGCAAGGTCGGCGCGGTGATCAAAGTCGACGACGCGATTCGCGATCCGGCGGTCACCGAGGATCAAAAGCTGCTCGATTCGGCGCCGGCACCGGGCGAGTTCCGCCGCAGCGACTCGTGGCGCGTGCTGCGCATCTTCAGCGAGTTCGTCGAGGGCATCGACGCGCTCGCCGATGTCGATCGCGCGGTCGCGATCTTCGGCTCGGCGCGCACGCCCGCAACCGATCGCTACTACAAAGGTGCGCGCGACACCGCGAAGCTGCTCGCCGAGGCCGGCTACGCGATCGTCACGGGCGGCGGCCCCGGCATCATGGAAGCGGCGAACCGCGGCGCGCGCGACGGCAAGGGCCGCTCGATCGGCTGCAACATCGAGTTGCCGTTCGAGCAGAAGCCGAACCCTTACGTCGATACGCTCGTCAACTTTCGCTACTTCTTCGTGCGCAAGACGATGTTCATCAAGTACTCGTCGGCGTTCGTCATCTTCCCCGGCGGCTACGGCACGCTCGACGAGTTGCTCGAAGCGATCGAGCTGATCCAGACCGGCAAGATCTCGCACTTCCCCGTCGTGCTGTTCGGCAAGAGCTACTGGAGCGGGCTCGTCGACTGGCTGCGCGACACCGTGCTCGAGCACGGCAACATCGCCGAGGCCGATCTCCAGCTGCTGCAGATCGTCGACAGCGCCGAAGAAGCCGCGGCCGCGATCCTCGCAGCGAGGCACGCGTGAGCCTCGCGGCGACCGAGATCCTCGACGATCGCGGTAACGCGATCGAGCTCGGCTCGCTCTGGCGCGAGCGAACGGTCGTGCTCGTGTTCGTGCGGCATTTCGGCTGCATTCACTGCCGCGCGCACATCGCCGAGATCTTGCGCGCGCGCGATCAGCTCGCAGCGCGCGGCGCCGAGGTCGTGATCATCGGCAACGGCTCGCCGAGCTTCATCGGCGGATTTCGCGACGAGACCGGCTGGCCCGGGCCGATCTACACCGATCCGTCGCTCGCGGCGTACCGCGAAGCCGAGCTGGTACGCAGCGTCGGCTCGACGTTAGATCCGCGATCGCTGGGGCAAGCTGCAAAGGCGCTGTGGCGCGGCCAACGTCAGGGCCGCACGCAGGGCGATCAGTGGCAGCAGGGCGGCGTGCTCGTCGTCGATCCGAGCGGCACCGTGCGCTGGCGCCATGCTTCAGGTCGCCCCGGCGACAACGCAGCTCCGGCACGGATCATCGCCGCGCTCGCGTGATATCACCCGCGCATGCGGCAGCTAGCGATGCTCGTAGCGTTCGTTTGCGTGGCTTCTGTGGCGCGCGCCGACGAAGGCATGTGGACGTTCCACGACTTTCCATCGGCCAAAGTTCAAGCGAAGTACAAGTTCTCGCCCGACGCGACGTGGCTGCACCACGCGCAGCTATCGTCGGCGCGGCTCGCCGGGATTTGCTCGGCGAGCTTCGTCTCCGATTCGGGCCTGGTGATGACGAACCATCACTGCGCGCACGACTGCATCGCGGGCCTGTCGAACGCGACGCACGACTACGTCAAGAACGGGTTTCTCGCGAAGGCGCAGAGCGACGAGCAGAAGTGTCCGGATCTCGAAGTCCAGCGGCTCGACGACACGACCGACGTGACCGCCAAAGTCCTGCAGGCGACGACCGGCAAGACCGGCGCGAGCTACACGGCCGCGCTGCGCGAAGTCTCGTCGGCGATCGAGAAGCCGTGCGAGACCGCGCCGGATGTTCGCTGCGAGCTCGTCGACCTCTATCACGGCGGCCAGTTCATGCTCTATCGCTACAAGCGCTACACCGACGTGCGCGTCGTGTTCGCGCCGGAGCTGGCGATCGCGTTCTTCGGCGGCGATCCCGACAACTTCGAGTTCCCGCGCTACGACCTCGACGTCAGCTTCGTCCGCGTCTACGAGAACAACCAGCCGGCGAAGACGCCCGAGCACTTCGGTTGGTCGGCAGCCGGCCCGGTCGACAACGAGCTGACGTTCGTCTCGGGCGATCCGGGCTCGACCGAGCGCGAGATCACGATGGCCGAGCGCGTGTTCGATCGCGACGTGGTCGCGCCGATGGTCGTCGCGACCCGCGCGGAATGGCGCGGCCGGCTCGCGGGCTTCATGCAGCGCGGCGACGAGCAGCACCGCACCGGCGAAGAATGGCAGTTCTACAACGAGAACTCGCTCAAGGCATGGAAGGGTCGCCAGGCCGCGTTGGGCGACGACACGATGATGAAGAAGGTCGCCGACGCCGAAGCGGAGAATCGCTCGAAGCTCGGCCCGCAGATCAGCGGCGAGTACGACGCGATCGCGAAGGCACTCGCGACTTTCGCGCCGTTCTATCACCGCTACTACGTGCTCGAGCGAATGACCAAGGGCGACCTGCTCGGCGCCGCGATCGATCTCGTGCGCGGCGGCGACGAGCGCAGGCTGCCCGACGGCAAGCGGCTCGACGAATATCGCGATTCTGCGTTGCCCGACATCGTGCAGAAGCTGACGTCCGTCGCGCCGGTCTATCCCGACCGCGAAAAGCTCGCGCTCGCATTCTGGCTCGGCAAGCTGCGCGAAGAGCTCGGCGCCGACGATCCACTCGTGCGCCAGCTGCTCGGCAAGGCATCGCCCGACGAAGCCGCGACGCGCCTCGTCGACGGCAGCCACCTCGGCGATCCGAACGAGCGCGCGCGGTTGTGGAAGGGCGGCAAGGCGGCGGTCGACGCGTCAAAAGATCCGATGATCCAGTTCGCGAAGATGCTCGATCCGAGCGCGCGCAAGGTGCGCAAGAGCTGGGATGACGACGTGCGCGGCGTCGAGCGCTCGGCCGGCGAGAAGATCGCAAAGGCGAAGTTCGCCGCGTACGGCCGCTCGAGCTATCCCGACGCGACGTTCACCTTGCGGCTGTCGTACGGCAGCGTGAAGGGCTACACGTCGAGTGCGCACGGCAACAAAGTCACGCCGTTCACGAACTTCGGCGGCGCGTTCGCACGCGCGACCGGAGCGCCGCCGTTCGATCTGCCGCCGACGTGGCTGCAGGCGCAGAGAGCGATCGATCCGCGCACGACGCTCGACTTCGCGACGACGAACGACATCATCGGCGGCAACTCGGGCTCGCCGATCTTCGACAAGAATCTCGACATCATCGGGCTCATCTTCGACGGCAACATCGAGAGCCTCGCGGGTGACTTCTGGTACGACGAAGCGACGAATCGCGCGGTCGGCGTGACCAGCGCCGCGCTGATCGAAGCGCTCGGCAAGATCTATCATGCCGATCGCATCGTCGCCGAGCTGCGCGCATCGAAGCACCCGTAATACAGTGCGGCCATGAAGCTCGTAGCCGCAAAATTTCACACGCTCGTCAAGGCGCTCGTCGGCGACACGCTGTCGCCCGAAGATGCCGCGACGATCGTCGGTGTCGCGCGGCTCGCGGTCGACGCCGATTCGACCGAAGACGACGACGAGCTCGAGTCGTACGACGTCGTCGCCGATGAAGTCTGTGCACTCGGCGGACTCGACGTCAAAGCGATCGAGCTGCGCGAGGCGCTCAAGCATCGCGGCCCCGACGATCGCGCGCAGCGCATGCTCGCGTACGCGCACGCGCTGTCGACGCCCGGCGCGAAAGAGCTCGCGTACGCGTGTGCAAATCTGCTGACGATCGCCGACCTCGCGATCCAGCCGGTCGAGAGCGAATTCTTGGGCGAGCTGCAAGCGGCGCTCGAGCTCGACGATTCGCGCGAAGCCGAGGTCGCCGAGCTCGTCAACGCGGCGGTTCAGGCGTAACGCAGAGCCCCTTCGGCACGATCGCGGTCGCATTGCCGGCGGTGAGCTCGCAGATCTTCGCGCGAACTGCCGTGGCCTCGGCGCCGGCCGCTCCGGCGCGCAACACGAGATACCAGGCGCGCCAATCGTCGGGATGCGCGGCCATCGTCGCGTGCGCCTCGGCGGTGGGTACGTGCTTGGTCAGATAATCGTCGAGCAGCCGCGCGAGCACGTTCGTCGGATCGGCGGCGAGCGCACGTTGGTCGTCGGCCGCGACCTGGTCGCGATGGAACGCGGTGCGCAACAACGCGCGCGCGGCGTAGACGTCCGCATCGGCGAGCGTGCGCTGGCCGATCGTCGACTGCTGCAGCGCGACGCGAAAGTGCCAGATCTCATGGCGGCCGTCGACGAGCCACGTGCGGAGCACCTTGTCGATCTCCGCGGGCGGTAGATCCGGCATCGCGTGCGCCCACGCGTCGCGATCGTCGGCGGCAAGCGCGGTCTCGAGCGCGACGAGCTGCTTCGGCCGCTCGTTCATCAGATAGGTGAACAACAGCGCCGACGTCATGTAGAAGCGCGCGTCGCGACAATCCGGCCGCGTCTCGCGCGTACACGCGAACAGCTGATCTCCCGGCAACAGCGTGAGCGCATGGATCTCGTGGACGAGCTTGGGCAGCGGCTCGCCGACGTCGACGTTGACGCTCTTCGCGTCGAGGCTCGAGGTCTCGAAGAACTGCGCGATGCCCTCGGCGAACCACACCGGCTGTTGCTTGATCGCGGCGTACGAGATCACGTGCGTGAGCTCGTGTGCGATCACGTGACCGTCGCTGTTGTCGGTCTGCGCGTCGATCACGATCACCGGCTCGAGCGCCGGGCCCGTCGGCATCGCATACGCGATGAACAGCGACGGCACGAACTCGCCGACCTCGAAGCGATCGCGCAGCGCGACGACGACGCTCTGACCGGCATCCGGCAGCCACGGGAACGCGACGCCGAACACGATCTGATGCAAGTGCTCGCACTGCGCGATCAGCTCGCGCCCGCGATCCGGCGATGCATCGGTCCACAAGATGAAGTGCGCGCTCGACAGCTCGGTCCATGCGGGGCCGCCTTGGCTCGGCACCGGCGGCAATGCCGGTCGACACGCGATCGCCAACAGCGTGTACGCGCAGGTGCACCGTTGGAGCCACGTGCTCACCATTCGCTCACCAGCATAGATCGATATGATCGAGCAGATGGACGATGCGGACGAGACGAGACGGGAAAGTCCCGGCCCGTTGCATCGTGAAATCCCGGACCTCGACCGCGGCAGCGTCGTCGGTCGCTACATCATTCTCGATGTCGTCGGTCAGGGCGGCATGGGCGTGGTCTACGCGGCGTACGACCCCGAGCTCGAGCGCAAAGTCGCGATCAAGCTGCTGCAGGCGAAAACGGGATCGGTCGGCTCGAGCGCGGGCGGCCAAGCGTGGCTGCAGCGCGAGGCGCAAGCGCAGGCGAAGCTCGCGCACCCCAACGTGCTGTCCGTGTACGACGTCGGCACGCTCGCCGACGATCGCGTGTTCGTCGCGATGGAGCTCGTCGAAGGCGAGACGTTGCGCGCGTGGCTCGATCGCGCGGATCGATCGTGGCAGCACGTGCTCGACGTCGTCGCCGCCGCGGGAGCCGGGCTTGCGGCCGCGCATCGCGCCGGCCTCGTCCATCGCGACTTCAAGCCCGAGAACGTGCTCGTCGGCAGCGACGGTCGCGCGCGCGTGATGGACTTCGGGCTCGCGCACGAGCGCGATGCCGAGATGCCGCCCGGATCGGACAGCGGCAACGTGATCGGCACGCCCGCGTATATCGCGCCCGAGCTCTATGCAGCGAAACCCGCGACGGCGGCGAGCGATCAGTTCGCGCTCGGCGTCACGCTGTACACCGCGTTGTTCGGCGGCAAGCCGTACGCGAAAGAGGCGTTTCAGCTGCCGCGCGCGCCGGGTGTCGAGCCGAAATCGCCGCCTGCATCGTCGCGCGTGCCGGCGCGAATCCAACGCGCGGTGATGCGCGCCGTCGCGATCGATCCGGCCGCGCGCTGGCCGTCGGTCGACGCGCTGCTCGGCGAGCTCGCGATCGAAGGCTCGTCGACACGTCGCCGCGTGATCGCCGGCTCGATCACGTTCGGGCTCGCCGGCGCGCTCGTCGCGACGCTCGCGTTCGGTCATCACGCGGACGACGTCGGCTGCTCGGCTCGCAGCCTCGACGGCATCTGGGACGTGCCGATCCGGCTCGCGGTGCACACCGGCTTTCTCGGCGTGAAGGCGCCGTACGCGGAGTCGTCGTTTCACGCGGTCGCCGGTGCACTCGACAAATACACGTCGGAATGGACGGAGGCGTCGATCGAGAGCTGCCGCGCGACGCGGCTGCGCGGCGAACAATCCGAGGCGACGCAGACGCTGCGCCAAGCGTGCCTCGACGCGCGGCTCGAGCAGGTCCGCGATCTCGCGCAGCTGCTCGAATCGCCGAGTCGCGCCGTGCTCGACAAAGCCGACGCCGCGGTGCAAGCGCTCGATCCGGTGCGCTCGTGTGCCGACGTGCGGATCTTGACCGATGCCGCGCCGACCGATCCGATCGCGATACGTGACTACAACGCGCAAGAGCTGAAGCTCGCGCTCGCGCGTGCGCAGCTCGCAGCTGGGTTGTTGGTCGCATCGCTCGGCACGGCGCAGGGCGTGCTGAGCAAAGCGCACGAGCTCCACGTCGACGGGCTCGCGGCCGATGCGCAGCTCGTGCGCGGGACCGTGTTGATGGCTGCGGGCAATATCGATCAGGCGCTTGCCGCACTGCAGGACTCGACGTGGACCGGCATCGCGGCGCATCGCGACGACGTCGTGACGCGCAGCGCGCTCGTCGCTGCGGGCTTGATGGTCGACCAACAGTCGAAGCCGGATGCAGCGCAGGTGTGGATCGATCTGTCGACCGCGACGAGTGCGCGCTCGGAGTTCTTCCGCGAGCTGCTTCGCACCGAACGGCTCGAGGTGCAGGGCGCGATCTCGGCATCGCGCGGCGAGCTCGAAGCCGCGATCAAGACGCACGAAGAGGCGATCGTCGCGGCACAGCACGCATTCGGTGCCGACAGCACGTCGCTGTGGCAACCCGAAGAAATGCTCGCGACGACGATGGGCCGCGCCGGCGCGTGGGTCGCCGCGATTCCGCACCTCGAGCACGCGCTCGCGATGCGCGAGCAAACGGTCGGCCCCGATCATCCCGATGTCGCGTTGCTGCTGTCGAACTTGGGTGCTTGTTACGATCACGCCGGCGACTCGAAGCGAGCCCGCGACGCCTTCGAGCGCGCGCTCGCGATTCGCGAACGCACGTACGGACCGTCGAGCCCGTTTCTCGTCGCGACGCTCAACAACCTCGCCGACTTCAAACGCAAGTCGGGCGATCTCGACGGCGCGGTTGCCGACATCGCGCGTGCGAAAGCGATCGCGATACGCGTACCAGGTACGACGAGTCCGCTGTATCACGTCGTCGCAACGACCGAAGCTGAGGTGTTGTCGTCGCAGGGCAACGTCGCGGCGGCACGCGCGGCGTTCGATGCAGCGATCGACCTCGAACAGAAGACAACGTCGCCGGTGCTCGCGACGACGCTGGCGTCGCGCGCCGAGCTCGAGCTCGCCCAGCATGCGTATGCCGACGCGATCGCCCTCGACGAGCGCTCGATCATCGCATTCGAGACGATGGGTGGAAAAGACGCACTCGATCTGTGGCGTCCGCTCGCCGGACTCGCGACTGCGAAACGTGCGGTCGATCCGCGTGCAGACGTGAGAGCCATTCTTACCCGCGCCGTGGCGATCGCCACCAAAGCTCAGGTTCGCGACGCCGAGGTCGCTCCACTGCGTGAGGCGCTCGCCCACACGCCGTAGTGTCCGTAGAACCACCGACGCATTTTATAGATTGGCACTCTCAGGTACGGGTGGGGGAACTCACTCTGTACTTACGAAATCTCGATTAATCGCCGTGATATCGTCGTTGTCGGGGCACGTTGGGAGAGCAAGCGAAATCACTCCATTTACTCGTCGTAGAAGACTCCGACGACGACTATCGGATCTTGCTCCGCGAAGTTCGACGCGGCGGTTATGCGGTCGAGTCGCGGCGAGTCGCGAGCGCGAACGAGCTCGTCGATGCATTTCGCGAATCATGGGATTTGATGATCACGG
The DNA here is from genome assembly GCA_036490255.1 of Kofleriaceae bacterium. Taxonomy (GTDB): domain Bacteria; phylum Myxococcota_A; class Polyangia; order Haliangiales; family Haliangiaceae; genus JABFXX01. The sequence continues at coordinate 1,128 of DASXEF010000623.1, read as the reverse complement.
ACTGGATGATTCCGGGATTCGGCGGCCTGCAGGCCGTCGAGCTCGGTCGCAAGCACGACCTGTCGTGCATCGTGATCTCCGGAACGCCGAACGAGGATGAAGCCGTCGCTGCGCTGCACGCCGGTGCGCTCGATTTCTTGTCGAAGGATCGGCCGATGCGATTCGTGCCCGCGATCGAACGCGCATTGCGCGAGTCGGCGGAACGACGCGCGCGCTTGGCGGCCGAACGCGATCTGCGCACGAGTGAAGAGCGGTATCGATCGGCATTCGAGCTCGCGCCGGAAGCACTCGTCACGTACGACCTCGCGGCTCGTCACGTGCTCGATGCGAATCGCGCCGCGCAGCAGTTGTTTCGCGTCACGCCGGCGGAGCTGCACTCGCTGACGCTGACGAAGATGTCGGCGCCGCGGCAGGCCGACGGCCGCGACTCCGCCGTGGTCGCGCACGAGCTCGGCGATCGCCTAGCCGCGGGCGCGAGCGTCGCGCCGTTCGAGTGGTTGCTCGTCGACTCGACCGGCGAGCAGATCCCCGCGGAGATGCACATCGTCCGGCTCGCGGGTCACGATGGCCGGCTCATCCGCTGCGCGATCGTCGACTTGCGGGAACGCCGCAAGCTCGAGCAGGTTCGCCAGCGCACGATCGAGCTCGAGCTGCAGAATCGGCGGATCGTCGAGGCGAACCGGCTCAAGAGTGAGTTCTTGGCCAACATGTCGCACGAGCTGCGCACGCCCCTCAACGCGATTATTGGGTTCTCGGAGCTCCTACACAGTCGTGCGGTTTCGGCCGATTCACCCGAACACGACGAGTTCCTCGGAGACATCCTCACTAGCGGCCGGCACCTATTGCAACTCATCAACGACGTGCTCGATCTCGCAAAAGTCGAAGCCGGCAAGCTGGATTTCCGGCCGGAACCCGTCGAGCTCGCGAAGCTCGTCGCCGAGGTCGTCGCGATCACGCGCACGACTGCGGCGACCAAACGCATCACGGTCGAGACGACCGTCGATCCGTCGCTGACCGGCATCGTGCTCGATCCGAGCCGGTTCAAGCAGGTCGCGTACAACTTCCTGTCGAACGCACTGAAGTTCACGCCGGAAGAGGGTCGCGTCTCGATCCGGATCACCCCGCGCG
>DASXEF010000591.1:0-4981 GCA_036490255.1 Kofleriaceae bacterium | reverse complement strand
CGACACCACGCAGTCGAAGCAATCGCGCTCGCGAAACTTCGCGACGGCCGCTTCGCCGTGCGCGATCGCGTCGTCGATCCGGTGTGCGCTGCGCGCCTCGCGCATCCGCAGCAGGTCGAGCTGCCCGACGAGCTCCGCGTCGGGCACGCGCATGACCGCCGGCTCGACGCGCTGCAGGCGCGCGAGCGCGAGATCGTCGGTACGCGAATACAAGATCTCGTCGTTTGCTGCGGCGAGCGCGACGCGCGCGATGACGTCATCGGCGCCGCATCGTGCGGCGGCCGTTTCGGCAACCGCGAGCTCGTCGCGGCGCGCGGCGTCGTTCGGCTTCGTGCCGGCGGCGATCATCGTGGCGAACGCCCGCGCACACGGATCGTTCGCCGCATCAGCGACGAGGTGATCGGCGGCTTCTGGGGTGAGCGATTCGAGCGCGATGTCGTCGGTCATGAGCGCGATCAGCGCGCGCGAGGCATCCGAGAGCGTGCGCTGCAGCCGCGGCGGCTCGGCGCGCATGCACACGATCGGATCGAGCAGCTGCGAGGTTTCGACCGGTCGCTTCGCGGTGGTGACCGCGCGCGCGACCGCATCGAATTGCGACAGCACGCCATCGAGGCACTTGAGCGCGCCGGCGTCGCCCGATAGGCACGACAGCTGGCGCACCGTCCGCCACGTGTCGAGCTCGCGGTCGAGGCGGTTCGCGGCCGCGGCCTGGCCCGCGCCGAGCCGCGCGACGCTGCCTTCGGGCCAGACGCTGTCCGGATCGAGCACCGGTGCATCGCAGCGCAACGGCGACGCGGCGGCTTGGTCCGCCGAGCGATGCACGAGCAGGATTCCGATCGTCGCCACGATCGCGCACGTCGCGGCGCCGAGCGCGATCGGCACGGCGACGCTGCGCTGCGTTCGTTCGATCGTGGCCAGCAGCGCGCTCATGCTCGGCCAGCGCCGCGCGGGGTCGGGCGCGAGCCCTCGCGATAGTGCGGCGCGCAGCCCGCGCGGGATCGCGGTCGCATCGAGCTCGTGCGGACCTCGCATCACCGCCGCGCGCAGCGACTCGTGATCGCCGCGATACGGCAACGCGCCGGCGAGCGCTTCCCACAACGCGACGCAGAACGCGAATTGATCTGCCGCCGGACCGACGGTGTCGCCGCGCCACTGCTCGGGCGCCATGTACGCGGGCGTGCCGAGCACGGCGCCGGTCTCGGTGAGGCCGCCCAGCGGGCTCGGCGTATTGCGCGACCTGGGCTCGACCGGCTCGGGCTCGTCTGCAACATCGACGGCAAGCCCGAAGTCACCGACCTGGATGTTGCCGTCGCGGCGGCGCAGCACGTTGTGCGGCTTGAAGTCGCGATGGACGATGCCCGCCGCGTGCGCAGCTGCGAGGCCTCGACCGGCGGCGACGAACGCGGCGATGATCGCGCGGCGCGACGGATGGTCGTGCTCGAGCCAGTGATCGAGCGAGCTGCCGTCGACGAGCTCCATCGCGACGAAGTCGCGGTCGTCGGTCGTGCCGACCTCGTACACGACGACGACATTGGGATGAGACAGCCGCGCCATCGCGCGTGCCTCGCGCAACAACCGCTCGCGCGACGCGCGGCTCGCCCCCGATTGCGCGAGCAGCTTGAGCGCGACGCGGCGCTCGAGCTCCGGATCGTACGCCGCATACACGACGCCCATGCCGCCCGCGCCGAGCTTACCCTCGATGCGATAGCGCCCGATCGTCGGCTCGACGGGCGTTGCGGTGCTCGATCCGCCGCGCTCGTCGAGGGTGCGATCGTCGACCACGTTACGAGGATACTAGTTCCAACGGCACCGAGTTAACACGTTGACGTTGACCTCGACGTCGACATCGACGCGTGGCGAACCCAGTTGCGCGTGGTCGACACGACACCGTCGACGGTGGCGTTCAGATTCACGTCGAGGGCTACGTCAACGCTGTCTGATCGGCATTGCTACTAGTTCGAGCCGGCTTCGTCGGGCGACGGCGGTGCGCTCGCGATCATCGGAATGTGCGCGACCATGACGATGTCGTCGTCGCCGATCACCCAGCCGGTCTGATCGTTGTACTGCGACGGCATCACCGAATACGTGATCCGCTGGCCGTTGCCCTCGACGATCGCGAGCCCGATCGACGTGTACTCGATATTCGAGCCGCCGCTGTACGATTGCTTCGGCAGCGCGAACGCGCGCACGACGACGGCGCTCGCATCGCACGCGAGGTCGCGTGCCGCGCGGTTGACGAGGATCGTGCGTGCGCCGGGGTCGCTCAGCTCGCCCGCGGCATTGGCGCGATACGTGGTGCCGGGCGTGGCCACCGGTGCGCACGCGGCGAACATGATCGCGAGGACGACGGCTCTCATAGCTCGATCTGCAGGCCGAGCTCGACGACGCGGTTCGGCGGCAAGTTGAAGAACGACGTCGGCGGGCGCGAGTTGCGCGCCAGAAACGAGAACAGCATCTTGCGCCAGCGCGCGAGCGGCGCGTCCCCGGTCGTCAGCAGCGTCTGGCGGCCGAGGTAATACGTCGTGTCGCTCGCGTGCACGGTGAGGCCGTGCTTCTCGCAGCGCGCGAGGATCTTCGGCACGTTCGGCTGCTGCATGAAGCCGACGTTCGCGACGACGCGGAAGAAGCCGTGGCCGAGCTCGCGCACGGTGAGCGAGTGATTGCCGATCGCGAACGGAATGTTCTGCGTGACGATCGACAGCAGCACGACCTGCTTGTGGAGCACCTTGTTGTGCTTGACGTGGTGAAGCAGCACGTTCGGCATGCCGTCGGTGCCCGACGCCATGAACACGGCGGTGCCGGAGACGCGCGGCAGCGGCGTCTCCGAGATATCGGCGAGGAACAGCTCGTCGGGAATCACGCCGCTCTCCATCGTGCGCGACAGCTCGTAGCGGCCGCGCCACCACGTCGTCATGATCACGAACACGCCGACGCCGACCGCGAGCGGGAACCAACCGCCGGCCGCGATCTTCTCGATGTTCGCAGAGAAGAACGACAGGTCGATCAGCACGAACGGGATGAACAGCGTCAGGCTCGTCGTCAGCGAGTACTTCCAGTTGTAACGGCAGACCAGGAAGTACAAGAACGACGTGATCGCCATCGTGCCGGTCACCGCGATGCCGTACGCCGCCGCGAGCGCGGAGCTCGACTTGAACGACAGCACGAGCGCGACGGTCGAGACCAGCAGCAGCCAGTTGATCTCGGGGATGTAGATCTGGCCTTCGGCTTTGTGCGACGTGTGCACGACGGTGACACGCGGGAAGTAGCCGAGCTGTACGGCCTGGTTCGTCAGCGAGAACGCGCCCGAGATCAGCGCTTGCGACGCGATGATCGCCGCGAACGTCGCGAGCACGATCATCGGGATCAGCAACGGGCCGCCGGAAACCAGATCGTAGAACGGGTTCGTGACGGCGCTGCCGCGCTCGAGATAGAGCGCGCCTTGGCCGAAGTAATTGAGGATGAGGCCGGGAAACACGACGAGCGACCACGCCCAGCGGATCGGCGTCTTGCCGAAGTGGCCCATGTCGGCGTAGAGCGCCTCGCCGCCGGTGATGCACAGCACGACCGAGCCGAGCAGCAGGAACGCGGTCCAGTGGCCGTTGACGAGGAACGCGACCGCGTGGTGCGGGCTGAACGCCGCCAAGATTTCGGGATGGCGCACGATGAACGGCACGCCGGCGGCGCCGATCGCGACGAACCAGACGAGCATGACCCAGCCGAACACCGCGCCGATCTTGTGCGTGCCGAAGCGCTGGACCCAGAACAGCGCGACCAAGATCACCGCCGAGATCGGCACGATCAGCTCGGCGAACTGCGGGCTCTGCTCGGAGAGGCCTTCGATCGCGCCGAGCACCGACACCGCCGGCGTGATCACGCCGTCGCCGTAGAGCAAGCCGGCGCCGAACAGTGCGAGCAAGATCGGCACGGCGAGCCGCGTGCGCTTCTTCTCGCGATGATCGACGAGCGCGGCGAGCGCCAGGATGCCGCCTTCGCCTTTGTTGTCGGCGCGCAGGATGAAGATGAGGTACTTGACGACGACGACGAGCGTGAGCGCCCAGAAGAACAGCGACGTCACGCCGAGCACGTTCGCCGGCACGTTCGGGCTGGCCGTGACGTGCTCGGTGTTGGTCAAGCACTCGCGCATCGCGTAGAGCGGCGACGTGCCGATATCGCCGTAGACCACGCCGAGCGCGCCGAGCGAGAGCCACGCGAGCTCGCGCACGTCCTTCGGCGGATGATGCGAGGCGTGCATCGCGGTCACCCGATGCGACAAGCTCGCGCTCGCGTTGGGATCTCGCGACGTGCTCGCGCTCGTGACTGCGTCCTGGACGGCCGGTTCGGTCATGTGTTTCGCGCCCGCCGAGCTTACGCGGTTTCGAGCTGACTCGCGTCTTTGGCCACGCACTCGGCGCAATCGGTGACCGTCAGCGTCATTCGCTGCGCGAGCTCGAACACGCCGTACGAGAACGCTGCGAGGATCGCGATGTCGACCCATTCCGGGATCGTGCCGTTGCCGCCGTAGCCGCCGAGCGCGCCGAGGATGACGTGGCCGGCGAGCCAGGGCACCATCCACAGCGCCGGCCGGAACGCGTCGGCGAGCGGCGTTTTCGCGCGGATCGCGCCGATCGCGAACAAGCTGCTGCCGACGACCATCGCGAGGACGAGCTTCCACGTCGTGTCGAACCCGCCCCAATAGATGATGAGGTTCGCCGAGAAGAATGCGATCGGCAGCAAGATCTTCGGCGCGGGCATGCGATAGCTGCGCGCGCGCGTGCCGTCGAGGCGGTGCAGCGCGGCGAGCGAGATCGGCGCGAAGCCGTACATGATCGCGGTCGCCGAGGTCACGACGTTGACGAGCGCGTTCCAGCTCTTGAACGGGCCGAACGCGACGCAGCCGACGACCGCGCTGACGAGGATCGAAATCACCGGCGAGCCCTTCGAGTTGGTCTGCGTCAACGCGGTCGGCATCTCGGGCTCCTCG
>DASXEF010000574.1:0-11227 GCA_036490255.1 Kofleriaceae bacterium | reverse complement strand
CTTGTCCTGCAGCATCACGTTGTCGGGCTTGAGATCGCGATGCACGATCGATTGCGCGTGCGCGTCGGCGAGCGACGCGGCGACTTGCACGGCGATCGCGAACGCGCGCGGCCCCGGCATCGCACCGCTGCGCATCGCGTCGCGCAGCGAAATGCCCTCGATGTACTCCATCGCGATGAACAGCGAGCCGTCGGTGTCTTGGCCGGAGTCGTAGACCTTGACGGTGTTCGGATGATCGAGCATCGCGACGGCCTGTGCCTCGGCGGAGAATCGCCGCACGAGCGTCTGGTTTTGCGACAGCTCGGGCTTGAGCACTTTGACCGCGACCGCGCGGCGCAGCGAGATCTGCTCGCCGCGATAGACCGCGCCCATGCCGCCTTCGCCGAGCTTCGCGAGGATGCGAAACCGCCCCGCGATCTCGCGGCCGATCAGCGCCGACGCGAGCGGGCTCGAATCCTGCGCCTGCGTCTCGGTGGCGACGAGCGCCTTGCCACACGCCGGGCAGAACCTGGCCTCCATGCCGAGCGGCGCGTGGCAATGCGGACAGATCACGGCTCGTCCTGCGCGAGCGAGAAGATCGCGTACAGCGGCTGGGCGCCGCCGCGCAGCACGCGGACCTCGACGCGCTTGTCGTCGTAGAGCGCGATGACCGCGAGCGCTTCACCGCCGCCGTCGGGGATCGCGAAGAACGCGAGATAGACCCGCGCCGGCGAGCCGTCGAACGTGATGCCGGAGAGCACGTCGGCCTCGGCGCCGGCGACCGACGCGTACGTGGCGTCGGTGACCAAACCGTCGATCGATACCCGGCCCGAGATGCCGTGCTTGTCGACCTGGTCGATCGCGAGCGTGGCGTTTGCCGCTGTTTGCACGCCGACGTCGAGCGGCGCCGCGCTGCCGACGCGGGGGCCGTTCCACGTGCCTTCGAAGCCGCGTACGTCGTTGCACGCGCTCATGACGAGCAGCAGCAGGACCAGCGACCGCACGGCATCAAGGTAGCACCGGCTAGGACGCCTGCGCTACGTTCCCTAAATGCGACGTGTGGTGGTTGCGTGCCTCGTGCAGCTCGTCTGCGCGACGAGCGCGCTCGCCGACGAAGCCCCGCAGCCGACGACGCAGGGCTCCGACGAGGCGCCCGCGGAGCCCGCCCAGGCCGACGACGCGCCGCCGCTCCACGAGGATGACGAGTTCGGCCCGCTGATCGCGATCGAATCGATCGAAATCAGCGGCAACACGGCGACGCAGACGGAGATCATTCGCCGCGCGCTGCCGATCGCGCCCGGTGACATCTTGCACGCGAGCGATCGCCGGCTGCGTGACACGCGGTTCAAGGTGCTCGCGCTCGGCTACTTCCGCGACGTCGAGCTCGCGATGCGCAAAGGCAGCGCACGCGGCCAGGTGATCATCGAGATCCACGTCGTCGAGCGCGGCACGTTCGTGCTCAACAAGTTGTGGTTCGGCTCGACGAACGACGCGCCGTATTGGCTCGGCGCCGACGTCGGCGAGCGCAACCTGCTCGGCCTCGGCATCGCGATCGGCGGCGGCATCGTCTACGCCGACGGCGGCGAGGTCGCCAACTCGCGCCCGCAATGGGCCGGCGAGCTGCGGCTCTCGGATACGTCGCTGTACGGCTCGCGCTGGGGCGTGTACGGCTCGCTCACGCTCATCCACGGCAGCGACACGTATCGCGTCGCCGGCACGAGCAGCGAGGCTGCGTCCGACTTCCAGGCGTTCCCGTATCGCCGCTTCGGCGGCCGCGCCGGCATCACGTACGACGCGACGTCGCTGTCGCGCATCTCGGCCGGCTTGCGGCTCGAGCAGATCAGCACCGCGTTGCCGGTCGCGCCGACGCAGACGCTCGCGAACGGCGAGATCGAATCGGTCGATCTTCACCTGGACCCGGGCGCGAGCAAGGTCGTGACCGCGAACTTCGGCTTCGATCGCGACACGCGGAGCGATCCGATCTTGCCGCACAGCGGCGGTCGCATCACCGCCGCCGCCGAGATCGGCTCGGCCGCGCTCGGCGGCGACTATGACTTCGCGACGCTGTTCGGCCGCTACGAGCACTGGTTCCCGCTGCGCGACGAGCGCTCGGCGATCGGCATGCACCTCGTCGGCGGCGTCGTGATCGGCGATGCGCCGCGCTTCGATCGCATCTACATCTCCGACGTCGATCCGATGTTGACGCCGCGCGCGCTCGGGCTGACGCTGTCGAACGCGTCGCCGCTCGACATCCTCAGCACGCGGCCCGACAAGCCGATGTACGGCGAGCTCGGCGGCACGGCGACCGTCGAATACGTGCAGCGCTTGTTCCGCGGCTCGGGCAAGAACCGCGTCTACGGCGGCGATTGGTTCGTTTCGGCCGGTATCTGGGGCCTCGCGCAAACCAACGATCTGCGGCTGCGCGACTCGAGCGTATGGAATTCGCTGCCGGTCGATCTCTACGGCGACGCCGGCGTTCGCATCGATACCGACCTCGGCATTTTCGAGCTGACGATCTCGAACGCGCTCGGACGGATCCGGTGAAGCGACTCGCGCTCGCGATCATCTTCGCGCTCTACTCCGTCGCGCTCGCCGACGACGACACGGTCGAATCGATGCACATGGCGTTCGTCGAGCGCGGCGACGATCTCGTCGTCACGACGAAGATCCAGAAGCTGTTCGACGAAGCCGCGTACGCCGCGCTCGGCACCGGCTTCGAGTCGACGATCGTGATCAACACGTTCGTGTATCCGCAGAAAGGCAGCGAGCCGATCGCGGCTGCCAAGATCGTGCGCTCGGTCGTCTACGACATCTGGGACGAGACGTACATCCTGCGGCTCGAAAACAGCGCGAAGCCGGTGCGCGTGAAGTTTCAAAGCGAGGCGCTCAAGCTGCTGACGACGATCGACAACCTGCCGATCGCGCAGCTCGCCGACATGCCCTACGAAGACATCTTCTACTTGCAGATGAACGTGCTGCTCAATCCCGTCGACAAGAAGACGCTCGCCGAAGTGCAGCGCTGGCTGTCGCAAGGCACCGGCGGCGGACTCGACCGCGGCGGCGTATTCTTCGGCAGTTTCGTGTCCGTGTTCGTTCACCCCAAGCTGGCGGATGCCGACCGCGTGCTGCAGCTGCGCTCGCAGCCGTTTTTCAGGCCCAAACCATGAAGCGCGTCACCAGCCTCGGCCTCGAATGGAAGCTCGTGATCGCGCTGCTCGTGATCGTCACGATCCCGCTCGGCGTGTCGTACGTGTTGATCGATCAGGTCAAGGAATCGGCGGTCAACGTCGCGTCGAACGAAGCGGCGCAATCGCTGGTCGCGCTCGAGAAGTCGCTCGACGCGTATCGCGAGCTGTTCGAGACCACGAAGCGCTTGCACGCCGAGATCGGCGATCGGCTGAGCCATCGGCCGCAGCTCGTCGCGCTCGATCCGAAAGTCGATCTCGATCAGATGCTCAGCGACGAATCGTCATTGCGCGGCATCGCGATGCTGCGCGACGACGGCACGGTCGTGACGAGCGCGATGCGACCGCGCGACGACCACGCGCATCTGCGCGACGTCATCGTCGATCAGCCGTTGCCGAAAGGCGGCACGCTGCGGCTGACGTTCACCGTGATCGAGACGCTGCAGCAGGACTATCAGAGCGTCAACGCGGCGATCGAGAAGACCAAGCTCATCGAGCGCGTCCGCACCGAAGAGCTGCCGAGTGACTACCGGACCGTGTTCCTCGTGCTGATGGGGCTCGCCGCGCTCGCGGCGGCCGCGATCGGCGTGTTCGCGTCGCGGATCATCACGAAGCCGATCGCCGCGCTCGTCACGACCGCGCGCCGCGTCTCGGATGGCCAGGTCGACGCGCGCGCCGAGGTCACCGGCAAGAACGAGATGACCGAGCTCGGCACCGCGTTCAACACGATGCTCGACGATCTCGCGCAGAGCCGCAGCCAGATCGAATATCTGCAGCGCATCGGCGCGTGGCAGGACGTCGCCCGCCGGCTCGCGCACGAGATCAAGAATCCGCTCACGCCGATCCAGCTCGCGGTGCAGCAGACCGTGTCGCAATACAAAGGCGACGACGCGCGGTTCGCGAAGACGCTCAAGGAAACCGGCGAGATCGTCGAAGAAGAGATCGAAGGCTTGCGCCGCCTGGTCGACACGTTCCGCACGCTCGGCCAGCTGCCGAAAGTCGAGAAGCATCCGGTCGCGCTGGCCGACGTGATGCACGAGCTCGAGCTCGATCCCGCGTTCGCCGCGAAGCTCTCGCTCGTCGCGCCGAGCACGCCCGTGACGGTGCGCGCCGACAAGCTGCTGCTCAAGCGCGTGCTCGCGAACCTCGTCGAGAACGGCATCCACGCCGGCGGCAGCGTCGTCGTGACGTGGGCCGCCAACCCCGACGGCGTGACGATCACCGTCGACGACCGCGGCAACGGCGTCGCCGACGCCGATCGCGACAAGATCTTCGAGCCCTACGTCACGACGAAGGCGACCGGCACCGGTTTGGGGCTCGCGATCTCGCGCAAGATCGCGATCGAGCATGGCGGCGAGCTCGAGCTGGCACCCGGCAAGGCGCCGACCGGCGGCGCGCGCTTCGTCGTCACGTTGCCGCTGCAGGGCCCGGAGACCTCGATCGCGTGACCGCCTAGAAGTCGCCGCGGATCTGGAAGATCGCGACCACGTGCGTCGTGCCCTTCGCGGTCGCCGCGAGCGGATGCGCGGTCAATGCGGCGGCGAGGCACGTCGCGACATCGGCCGGCCCCGGCTTCGGCGTCTCGTCACCGGTTGCGGTCACCACGACGAGCTTGCCGCCGGTGCCGTCGGCGCCGAGATCGAAGTCGACTTTCCACTCGCTCGACACCGGCGACTTCGCGAGGCACGGCTTCATGAACGGCACGAGCTGATTCTCGAGCCACGGCGACACGGTTGCCTTTTTCCAGCCGTGCGCCGCGTCGATCTTCGAGCCGAAGAACGTGACGTTCGGCGTATCGGGCGCATCGACGTGCGGCGTCGGCGACGGCGACGGCGCGGCTAGCGGCGTCGCGCCGATCGTGAACGTCGTCGAGCGCGTGATGCACTCGGTGCCGACGTTCGCCCATGCCGCTTGAACGTTCGGCGTTTCGCAGTGAAGGATGTACGCCGTGCCTTTGTCGACGGAGAGCGTTCGCAGCTCGAAGTGATCCGGAAACTCGATCGTCAGGCGGCGCGCGTAGCCGGTCTTGATGTCCTTACCGACCGCGATCATCACGGGGCCGACATCGGGCGGCTTCGCACCAGCCGACGTCGCCGCAGCCGTCTCGCGGGTCACCAGCGCATCGAGCGTGCCTTTGAACGGCGTGGCAGTCGCCCAGAATGTCAGCTGCGCAGCCGACGCGGCACCGTCGAGCGTGCCGGTGTACACGAGATCGTCGCCGCGTTTCGTCGGCGCGAACGACGCGGGAATCTGGAAGTGATAGCCATCGCCTGCGACGGCGCGCGTGTTCGGCGTCGCTTCGTCAGGCGGCAGCACATCGGCGCTGAGCGGCGGCAGCGGCATGGTCGGCGCCGGTGCCGGAGCCGCCGCATCGATCGGCGGTGGCGCGTCCGCGACGGCGACCGGCGGCGGCGGTGGCGGTGCCGGTGGTGGTGGCTGTGCTTTGTCGTGACAGCCGAGCAACACACCGACGATCGCCACCCGTTTCATCATCGGGGCAGCTTAACTCATCGAATCAGGGATCGGACGGGACCTCGAACGTCGCGGTCACGTGCGCGATGCCTTTGACGCTCGCACGAACGCGGAGCGGATGCGCCGCGAGCGCGGCCGCGAGACACGCCGCGACATCCGCGGGTGCCGGCGATGGTGCCGAGTCACCGACGCTGCGAACGAGCCGGCGCGAGTGTCTGGGGTGCGCGACAAGGTCCATCGCGCGCCCGATCGACATCGCGATCTCGTTGAGCTTCGCTTTAGTCCGTCCCTCGACCGCCGAATAAATCCGCGGCGTTACGCTGCGTAAGTTTCGTTAGTGTAGACCGTCCCCTATTCGTAGGGAATCAGCAGCATCGCGCTCACGTGCGTCGCGTGCCGCGGAAGCGCGCCGCGCACGCGCAGCGGATGCGCGGCAAGCGCTTCAAGAATGCACGCGCGCAGGCCCGCGGCCACCGGCTTGTCATTGCTCGTCGCCGTCAGGCGCGAGGCACGGCCGTCGGGCTCGACGTCGAAGGCGACGTTCCACTGCGAGTCGCCCGACCGCGCATCGGCGAGGCAGCGCTCCAAGAACGGACCAATTTGGCGATCGAGCCACGGCATCACGGTTCCGCGTTGCCAACCGCCGGGCGTGCTCGCGATCTCGCTTTCGTAGAGCATCGGTGAGCCGTTGCCACTTGGCGAAGCGGGCGGTCGCGCGATCGCGATCGGCAACGGCGGCTGCGCGACGGCGAACGTCGAGGCGTAGAACCGGCACTCGTCGCCGAGGTTGTCCCATCCGTCGTCGACGTTCGCGGTCTCGCAATGATGGATGTACGCGGTGCCCGCTTCGATGACCACGGTGCGCAGCTCCGTGCGATCGGCAAACACGAGCATGACGACGCGCGAGTGCACATCGTCGGCGGCCGTGCCGTGACGGATCACCGCGGGCGCGCTGCTTGTCGAGGTCGCGCCGACCGCCGCGGTTTCGCGCGCGACCAACGCATCGAGCGTGCCCTTGAACCGCTCTGCGGTCGCCCAAAATGTCAGCTCGCCGGGACCGTGCCTGCCGCGGATCGGTCCGCTGTAAACCACGCGGCCGTCGCGCATTTGCTGCTCGAACGTCTGCGGGATCTGAAACCGAAACGTGTCTGCGATGACGACCAGCGTGTCGGATTGCGCTTCGTCGTGGCCCAGCACGTCGACGCTGAACGGCAACGCCGGCGCGGGCGCGGCGATCGCCGGCGCAGCGAGCACCACACACGCCACGAGCACCACGCGCTTCACAGCGCGAGCTTAGCCCTGCGGCGGCAGCAATCGGAACAAAAGCGCGTCGCGGTTTTGCGTCGCCGTCGCGACGCATGCTTTGAGATCGGCGAGCGCGCGCACGGCGGTCTCCGCGAGCATCCGGCCGTCGTCGCGGCGGCGCGGCGCTTCCGGAATCGACGCGATGTACTTCACGAACTCGTCGTACTTGTCGAGCAGCTTCTGCGGATCGAACTCCTGCAGCATCGGGATGAAGTGCGCGGGGTTGACGATCACCCAGTCGCCCTTGCCGATCTCGAGCACGTTCTTGCCGTCGTTGTACGGCGAGCCGAGTTGCTCGTGCGGGATCGTGCCCAAGAAGCCTTCGTCGTCGGCCTGATACTTGTGCGGCACGACTTCGGTGAAGAAGTGGAACAGCTCGACCTGCTTGTGCAGGTTGCCGAGATCATCTTCATCGAGCGGCGGAAATTTTTCGGGGATGCCGACGTGCAGCGCCGGCATCACGACGCGCTCGAGGATATCGATCGCGACCGGCGCGGTTGCCCGGCGCAACGCGACGATCTGTGCGATCGCCTCGAACAAGCCGCGGTCGTTGGTCTGCTTCGCGACCGGCGTGTCTTGCTTCGCCTTCGATAGCGCACCGACGACCTGCTCGACGATCTGCGAGTTCTGCGGGCCGAGCCGCGGACCTTTTTCTTTGAGCTCGGCGATCAGCTTTTCGACCGGCTCTTCGTTCCACAGCTTCGCCAGGTTCGAGAAGTCCATCGACATGAACTGGCCGAGCGGCACGGTGTGCATGCGGATGTAGTGCTGCGGCAGGAAGCGATCGAGCAGGCGTCGCTCGCCGTGCTCGAGCACGTCGAACTCGACCCGGCGGCTCGCTTCGGCGTTTTCGCGCGGATTGCCCGCGCCGTAGCCCTTCGCTTCGAGGCGCGTCGCGTCGACCCGGCGCTCGACGAGGAACGCCTTGACCGCATCGGCGCGGCGCTGCGCGAGCGCGTCGCCGTCGGTCTCGTTCGCAGCCGCGTAACCGTCGATGCCGATCTTCGTGATGTGATCGCCGTCGATCAGGAAGCGCGCGAGCTCGTCGAGCACGGGCCGCAGCGGCGCGAGCAGCTCGGCTTTGTTCTCGTCGAACGGGATGCGCGTCGTGATCGCCGGATCGGGTTGATGGAGCTGCCGGATCTTCTCGACCTCGGTGACCATCGTGCGGGTCGCGCCCGAGCCCATGCGCAACAAGCGCTCGGAGAACACGAACGGAGCGATCTCCATCATGATCTTCGAGAAGCCCAACCGCCACGTGTGCGGATCGTCGCCCATCGTCAGCCAATGGCCGCCGTGGCGACGGCGCAGCGTCTCGCCGATCCACGCGCCGAACTGGAACCAGATCTCCCAGTGATCTTCGACTTTGAGGTCGAGTGCCTCGCGATCGCCGATCTGACCGAACAGCCACGTATCGAACGTGATCAGCTCGAGCGATTGGCCGAGCGCGATCACGCCCGCGTCGCCTTCGACCTCGGCGAGCCCGCCGACGGTATCGCCGTCGGGATCGATCAGCTCTTCGATGATGAGCTCGGATTGGCCGCGCGCACGCGAGCTGAACCGATACGCGCCTTCGCGCAGCTCGGTCATCCGCTTTTCGAAGCGGTCTTTCGCCTGCTGCTCGGCGGCTTCGAGCTGTTTGGCGCTCTCCGATTGCTTGCCGGACTCGGACACGACCGGCACCATATACGAGTGGAGCGGCTGCGGCGAGCGCTGCGCGGCGTCGATCGAGCGGAGTCGCCGGCGCTGCCCGTCGGCGAGGCGCTGCATCCCGTCGCGCTCGCCGCGGTGATCCTGCTCGTCGTCAACGACTGGCTGCTCAAGCCGCGGTTTCACGACGCGCTCACCGGCAAGCTCAGCGACATCGCCGGCCTCGCGTTCGCGCCGGTCTTGCTGTCGGCGATGATCGGCCTCGTCCTGCACGGGCTGGCGCGGCTCGGCGTGCGCGTCGATCCGAGCTTGTCGCGGCGCCGGTTGATCGCGTGCTGCGCGGCGACGGCGATCGGCTTCGCGCTCGTCAAGCTGTCGCCGGAGGTCGCCGGCATCGTCGCGCGGCTGATCGGCCATCACGCGTCGTTTTATCCGGATCTCACCGATCTGTTCGCGTTGCCGTGCGTGCTCGTCAGCTACTGGATCGGTCGCGACGAGCTGCGCCGCGTGCCGCTCGGCCGACCGGCGGCGTTGCATCGCCTGCATCGCGACGCGCGCGCCGGGCTCGCAGATGTGGGACGCGATACCAGCGAGCTCGCCCGCGCGATCGACGCGTGGGACGTACCCGCGATCGACGCATTACTCCGCTAGCGTGCCGACGAACATCGGCGAGACATCGCCGTCGGTGTCGAGCGCGGCGTCGAGGATCTCCGCGAGCGAGCCCGCGAGCACGCGAACCTGATCGGGCGGATCGATCGCGGTGCACTGCATCGTATTCGGCGCCGGCTCTTTGACGCGCAACACGATCCACTGCGTGTTGGCGAAGTGGCTCAGCGAGCACAGCGCGAACTGGCCCGGCAGCTTCGCGATCCGCCAGATCTCGCGGTGAACGCCCTCGAGCTGCACCATCGCCGGCTGACCGAGCTGCCACTTTCCCGCGAACAGCGTGGCTTCCTGAATCGACGAGTACAGCTCGACGACGTCGGCATCGCCCGATACGTGCTCGTGCGAGCCGCGCACCGCCTGATGCTCGGCGACCACGCGCTCGATCACGTCGGCCATGCGCTTCTGCGCCGGCTCGATGTGCCAGCCGCTGATCGGCATCAACGCGCCGCGCGCATCTTGCGCGACCGCCGACACACCGGCGACGAGGGCGACCGCGCCGAGCGTCTTCGTCTCGTGATTGACGATCCGCAGCGTCGCGCGCGACAGCGTCGCGGGCACCGTGTCGCTCTGCACGCCCGGCCCGTCGTAGACCGTCCGCTTCTTGATCCAGCCGACCGTCTTCTGCTTCGGCTCGTCGATCGGCAGCGCGAGCATGTGGTTGCGGTGATCGACCGCGCCGCCGATCTTCAAATACGGATACAGCCGCGTGATCCAGCCCGTGATCTGCGAGCCGCCGTACGCATCGGCGGGGTTGTAAATGCGCTGCCAGAACGCGACGTCGACGTTGCCCGCGGCGGCACGCGCGAAGTGCTCGGTGATCGGCCGCAGCGATTTGCACCACCACTCGAGATCGAGCTCGGCGATCACGTCGACGCGCTCGCGAATCCGCCGCCAATCATCGGGCGTGCCGAGCAACGTGAGCTCCGGAATCCCGCAGATGCAGCTCATCCAATAGGAGAAGAACGGCGAGTACGCGTCGAGCAGGACGATCTGGCTCGCGATGCGATCGACGTCGGTCGTCGTCGAGAAATCGCACTCGAGCAAGCGGGCGCGGCCGTCGCCGATCTGCGTGGCGAGGAGCTCGCGCAGGCCGGAGATCGCGCTCGCCCACTCGGCGGCATCGCTCGGCACGCCGCTGCGCTGCAGCACGAGCTGCTGCTTGCCTTCGTGACGCACGAGCCGGCCGCGCAACGCATTCGCGTTCAGCCGCACGTGCTGCGCGACACCTTGCGCGATCGTCAGCCACACCGCATCGGGCGACAGCACGAGCGGGCGATGCTCGGCGAATGCGCGGCCGACCGCGGCGAGTAGCGGATGGACGTTACCGTGGTCGATCACCGCGAGCGTCGGATCGCCACCGTGTGCGAGCGCGGCTTCGCGCAGCGACGCGATCGGCTTGGTCGGGAGCCGATCCTTGGCCGGCTCGACGTCGTCGACGGCGAACGTGATCACGCTTTGGCCCGCGGCACGGTGATGCCGAGCTCGATCAGCGCCAGGCTATCAGGCCCCGAACCGCCCGAACCGCCGGAGCCCGACGTCGGCACGAACGGTGGCTCGACGCGATCGAGCATGCGCTCGACCTCGCTGCGCAGCGACTCGGCGAGCTCGCGCTTCGCGCCGCCGAGCACCGCAATGACGAACAGCTGTCGACCGGCGATGCCGACCGCGATATCGCGTCCTGCGACGTGATCGAACAAGATCTCGCCCGCGAACAGGCGAGCGGTGAGCTTGCGGTCCCGCGTACGATCGTCGGCGCGCATCATGACGAACTCGGTGATCGGCCGCGCCTCGTCGTCCGGCAGCTCGCCGGCGAGTGCGATGATCCTGCCGTCACGATCGAGCAGCGCTGCGCCCGCAATGCCATCGGCGACCGCGCGATCGAGCGCGGCGCGCATGCTAGGTGATCCGAGCGGCTCGATGACCGCGACCTTCAACGGCATCCATCGAGTATGTCGCGGTCATGCGCCGCT
>DASXEF010000569.1:0-6767 GCA_036490255.1 Kofleriaceae bacterium | reverse complement strand
GACGCGGTTGCTCGAGCGACTGTCGACGGCGATGGGCAACGCCGGCTTTCACGTCGTCACCGCGACGAACGGGATGGAAGCGATCGGCGCGGCGCTGTCGAAGGCGCCCGACGTCGCGCTGATCGAGCGCGACATGCCGGTCGTCGACGGTCTGCACGTGCTGCAGGAAATGGGGCGCCACAGCGAGCTCGCGAGCGTGCCGGTGATGCTGATGTCGGAGACCGCGACCGACCTCGCGCGGCTGCAGGCGTTCCAGCTCGGCGCCGCCGACTTCATCCCGAAGCCGTTCACCGCACTCGAGGTGATCTTGCGCGCTCGCCGGTGGGCGCGCGTCGGTCACAGCGAAGCGGCGCGGATCGTGCTGCGCGGCGCGCTCGCCGATACCGGGCTGACGACGCTGCTGCAGATGTTCGAGCAGGACAAGAAGACGGGCCAGCTCTCGGTCACGCGCGACGAATCGGTCGCGTGGATCGACTTCGTCGACGGCCGCATCGTCCGCGCGCGCAGCTCCGAGGTCGAAGACGGCGACGCGCGCGAGGTCTTGATGCGCGTGCTCGATTGGAAGCAGGGCTACTTCGAGCTCGCCGGCGGCACGCCGACGCTCGGCAAGCCCGAGCTGACGCAGTCGGTGACGCACCTCTTGCTCGAGCATGCGCGCCTGCGCGACGAAGCTCGGTGACCGATCCGCTGTTCGCTGCGATCTACGCGGATCCCGACGACGATGCGCCGCGCCACGTGCTCGCCGATGCGTTGATCGATCGCGGCGATCCGCGCGGCGAGTTCATCTCGCTGCAGCTCGCGCGCGGTCGCAACGATCTACGGATCGCGCGCGAGCTCGAGCTGCAGCAGGCGCATGCGACCGAGTGGCTCGGCGCGCTCGCGATCGTGCTCGACGCGCGGCGCAGCCGGTTCGAGCGCGGCTTTCTCTCGCACGCCGCGGTCGTGCCGAACACGAAGAAGCAGCTGCGCAAGCTCGCGCGCGAGCCGGGCTGGGCGACCGTCGAGCGCTTCGTCCACGGCGTGCCACCGCAGCTGCTCGATCACGCGAGCTTCGCGGCGCTGCGCGCGATCGACGTCAACGGCGGCGAGTTTCGCCGGCTCGCGCGCCGCGGCGATGCGCTGTCGCATGTCGTCGAGCTCAAGCTGTCGATGACGGTCGAGCTCGACGACCTCGCGCGCGTGTTTCCGAGCGTGCGCCGCGTCCACCTGCGCTACGCACCGGAAGCCGCAGAGCTGGCGACGTTTGCGGCGATCGGCGTGCGCGAGCTCGCGATCGAGCGGATGGCATTTCTCGAGCTCGACGGCGGCGACTTCGTCGAGGCGCTGTGTGCGAAGCGCTCGCCGTTCGAGCGCGTGGTGCTCGGCGAGCTCGAGTTACGGCGCGACGACGACGGCATGCTGCGCCAGGTCGTCGCGTAACGCGGTCAAGATCTTGCCGAGCAGATTCTTGCCGCGCCACGTCGCGGGATCGTGCGCGCGCGGATCGGTCGCGGCGAGACCGATGCCCCAGATCCGATCGTACGGGCTCGCTTCGACGAGCGTCGTGCCGCGCGTCGCGAGCAGCAGCTCGAGCAGCGCCGGATTTTGCGTGAACTTCGCGCGACTCGCCGCGGCGACGATCGCTTCGCACGATCGCTTCCACGTCGCGTCATCGAACGGCGAGACTTTGCGACCGAGCGCCTTGTGCTGCTTCGGCGAGTCGGTCGCGAGAATCTGCGCGGCGATCTTCACGTCGCCGAACAACATCGCCTTGCCGTGCATCATGAACTGCTCGGCGCAATTGAACTCTCGTCCGTCGACGACGATGCGACACGGGTGCCATTGCGAGAACGGCGACGCTGCGGTGAAGAAGAACGTGAACATAGTGTCAGTTTAACACTATTGAATCGAGCCGGCAAGGCTCGCGAGCGCGCGGTCGACGCGCGGCGAGGGATGGCTCAACGTGTCCTCGGTCAGCACGTGGACGCGATGCGTGCGCACGGCGGGAACGTCGACCGCGTTCCACGCCGAAGCGTCGGCGTTGAAGCTGAGATCGAGGATGACGTCGGGCTGCGCGCGCAGCACTTCTTCGGTCGAGATCTTCGGATAACGCGTCGCGCTCGCGGCGAGCACGTTGTCGCCGCCGACGACGGCGAGCAGCTCGTCGACCCAGCTGCCGGGCCCGGCCGCGACGATGTTGCCGAGGCCGCCGGCCTCGCGATCGATCACGGCGAGCACGCGCGGGTGATGCGCCGGCTTGTGCGCGGCGGCGTCGTCGAGTGCTTTGTCGATCGCGGCGATCGCGGCCGTCGCGGCATCGGCGCGGCCCAAGCGCTCGCCGATCACGTGCAGCGCCGATTTGACGTCGGGCAGATCGTGCATCGGGCACTCGACCGCGGTCACGCCGGCGTCGCGCAGCGCCCCGGCAGCGGCGCCGTGAATGTCGTCCACGATCACGAGGCTCGGTCGCAACCGGACGATCGTCTCGAGCTTGGGCGCGATGAAGCTGCCGACCTTCGGGAGCTGCTGCACCGACTCGGGAAACTTCGAGTAATCGTCGACCCCGACGAGCAGGTCGGTCGCGCCGAGCGCCGCGACGATCTCGGTCCCCGACGGCGTCAGCGAGACCACGCGCTGGTCCTCGCGAGCGCGCTCCGGGTTGCGCTGACACGCGAGCAGCAAGACGAGCAGGACGACCAAGCGGCGCATGTGATGTCGGTAGCACGGGTGGTATCGTCGTGGGGATGTCCGATCCCGACCTGAGCGGTGCCGTCCTCGACGAGCGCTATCAGGTCATCGAACCGATCGCGCGCGGCGCGATGGGCGCCGTCTACCGCGGCGAGCGGCTCAAGCTCGGCCGCGCGGTCGCGATCAAGATCTTGCACGATGCACTGCCGAGCGAGCTGTCGGCGCGCGAGCGGTTCGAGCGCGAAGCAAAGCTGATGGCGCGGCTCGAGCATCCGCATTGCGTGTCGGTGATCGACTTCGGCTTGCACGAGGACAAGCCGTTCCTCGTCATGGAGCTGGTCCGCGGCACGAGCCTGCTCGAGCTACTCGCGAAGCACGGCCCGCTCGAGCCGCAGCGCGTCGCCGAGCTGATGCGCCAGGTGCTGTCGGGGCTCGCGCACGCGCACGAGCTCGGCATCATCCATCGCGACATCAAGCCCGCGAACATCATGCTCACCGAGAAGACCGGCCTCGGCGAGCAAGTGCGCATCCTCGATTTCGGGCTCGCGCGCCCGGCGATCGAGACGACGAAGCTGACGACCGGGATGGTCGTCGGCACGCCGAACTACATGGCGCCCGAGCAGATCAAAGGCGGCGCGCTCGACGCGCGAACCGATCTCTACGCGTGCGGCGTGATGATGTTCGAGCTGTTGACCGGCACGAAGCCGTTTCGCGCCGACGATCCGATTGCGGTCGTGCGCAAGCACCTCCACGATCCGGTGCCGAAGCTGTCGGAGGGCCATCCCGAGCTCGACGCGCTCGAGCCGATCGTGACGCGCGCGCTCGCGAAGCGGCCGGCCGATCGTTACGCGAGCGCCGAAGAGATGGCCGCCGCGATCGAGCAGGCAATGCCGCGGCCGATCACGATGCCGCACGCGATCCCGCGCCGCGCGAGCTCGGGCGGCAGCGCGCCGGTCGCGACGCCGTCGGGCTGGGCCGCACCCGCGCAGCCGGATTCGACGGCGCCGCAAGCGCTGCCGGTCGTCGAATCGGCGGCGCCGAATCAGACGCTCGATGTTCCACCGACGCGCATGGTCCGCGCGCGTCGCTTCACGTCGCGGCAGATCGTGATCGGCAGCGGCGGGCTCGGTCTGCTCCTCATCATCATCGTCGCGGCGACGCACAGCGGTGGCGCGGCCGCGCCGGTCCAGCCGATCGCCGTCGCGCCCGCGGTAGACGCCGCGCCGGCGAAGTCTTCGGATCCGATCGCGCCGGTGCTCGCGCGCGTCACCGATCTGTACTCGAACGGCGACGTCGAGCCGGCGCTCCAGCTCGTGCTCGAGAAGCGCCGCGCGTATCCCGACAGCGCGCCGCTCGCGTTTCTCGAGGGCAAGATCTACTTCGCGAAGCTGTGGTGGAGCGACGGCATCAAGGCGTTTCGCGACGCGATCCGGCTCGATGCCGGCTATCGCAGCGATCCCGAGCTCATCAAGCTCGCGGTGCGCGCGTTCTTGACCACGCCGGGCGACGAGCCCCAGCTCGCCGAGCTGCTCGACAAAGACATCGGCGGCGCGGCCAAACCGATGCTCGAAGACACCGCGCGCTCGAACCCCAATGCCGCGCTACGCGCTCGCGCGGCTGCCGAGCTCAAGCGGTTTCCGTAACGGCACCGAGCCGTCACGCGTTCGCGAGCAAACCCTCTCTTCCATCGCAATCCGGACCTGAAGTCGAATTTTTTTCGACCGGGATCTGCACCGTAACTCGTCGCGTCAATTCAGCGTTTTTGGATGGTCCACAGGCTTATCCACAGCATTGATCAACTTCTGAGAATCCCTCATGAAACTGATCGGACCTCACCGGCAATCCACCCTCAATCCACAACTAGTCCACGTGGATATCTCCCAAGCGACCACACTAGATGTAGGCGTTGCTCCCGACCGACACCCCAAATACAGCGCACTTTTTCTTGCTCGCAACTATCGGCCTAAGTACAAAGGTCCCGGTCGGCAGGTTTGCGACTTGGTAGCAGGTCAATCGTCATAGGGCTCTGCTAAAGCCGACTTCAATCAGGTCGCACTGCACATAGGGTTTCGTGAGGGGTTTCAGGCAGATGCTTTGCTGCCTGATGGAGCCCCTATGCCACAACTTTGTCCACAACGCCGTTTGCTCAAACAGGAGGGGTCATGCTCGTGAAGTCTGCCGCCGTCGCTTCGGGTCACACTGGAGCCACCAAAACCGAACGTAGGGCTAGCCGTGTCATCAAAGACGAGCGACCCGGCCTTACAGTCGAGCGGTACTTCACGAAGCAGGGCGTCGACCCGTTCGAGACGGTCCAGTGGGAGCGCCGCGATGCGGTGATCTCCGGCGCCGACGGCAAGGTCTTCTTCGAGCAGCGCGGCGTCGAGTTCCCGACCGCGTGGTCGCAGACGGCGACCAACGTCGTCGTTCAGAAGTACTTCCGCGGCACGATCGGCACCAAGGAGCGCGAGAGCTCGGTGCGCCAGATGATCGCGCGCGTCGCCGATACCATCTACGGCTGGGGCAAGGCCGACGCCTACTTCAAGACCGAGCAAGATGCGTGGGCGTTCCGCGACGAGCTCGTGCACCTCCTGCTGCATCAGAAGATGGCGTTCAACTCGCCGGTCTGGTTCAACGTCGGCGTCGAAGAGCACCCGCAGTGCTCGGCGTGCTTCATCAACTCGGTCGACGACTCGATGAGCTCGATCCTCGGTCTCGCGAAGACCGAAGGCATGCTGTTCAAGTACGGCTCGGGCACCGGCTCGAACCTGTCGAGCCTGCGCAGCTCGCGCGAATTGCTCAACGGCGGCGGCACGGCGTCGGGCCCGGTGTCGTTCATGCGCGGCTTCGACGCGTTCGCCGGTGCGATCAAGAGCGGCGGCAAGACGCGACGCGCCGCGAAGATGGTCATCCACAACATCGATCACCCGGACGTCGTCGATTTCATCGATTGCAAGGCGATCGAAGAGCGCAAGGCGTGGGCGCTGATCGACGCGGGTTACGACGGCGGCTTCAACGTCGTCGGCGGCGCGTACGACTCGGTCAACTATCAGAACGCGAACCACTCGGTCCGCGTCACCGACGACTTCATGAACGCCGTCGTGCGCGACGCCGAGTGGCAGACCAAGTCGGTCACGAACGCCAGGCCGGTCGAGACCCACAAGGCCAAGGCGCTGATGCGCAAGATGGCCGATGCGGCGTGGGTCTGCGGCGATCCCGGCATGCAGTACGACACGACGATCAACGACTGGCATCCGTGCATCAACACGGCGCGGATCAACGCGTCGAACCCGTGCTCGGAGTACATGTTCCTCGACGATTCGGCGTGCAACCTCGCATCGCTGAACCTGCGCAAGTTCCAGGTTGCCGACGGCAGCTTCGACATCGAGTCGTTCAAGCGCGCCGTGCAGACGACCATCACCGCGATGGAGATCGTCGTCGACAGCTCGAGCTATCCGACCCAGCGCATCGCCGATAACAGCTACGCGTTCCGCCCGCTCGGCTTGGGCTACGCGAACCTGGGCGCGCTGCTGATGTCGCGCTCGATGGCGTACGACAGCGACTCCGGTCGCGCGTATGCGGCCGCGATCACGGCACTGATGTGCGGCGAGGCCTATCGCACGAGCGCGCGCATCGCCGCGGATGCGACCGGTCCGTTCGTCGGCTACGCCGATAACGAGACGCCGTTCATCCGCGTGATGAAGAAGCACCGCGCCGCGGTCGAGCACATCGATCCGACGTACGTGCCCGCCGAGCTCAAGCAGGCGGCGCGCGATTCGTGGGACGGCGCGATCAAGACCGGCGAGAAGTACGGCTTCCGCAACGGTCAGACCACGGTGCTCGCGCCGACCGGCACGATCGCGTTCCTGATGGATTGCGACACGACCGGCATCGAGCCCGACATCGCGATCGTCAAGTACAAGCGGCTCGTCGGCGGCGGTCTGCTCAAGATCGTCAACCACACGGTGCCCGAGGCACTGTCGAAGCTCGGCTACTCCGACAAAGAGGTCGAGGCGATCGTCGGTCACATCAACACGAAGGACACGATCGAAGGCGCGCCGGGGCTCAAGGACGAGCACCTGCCGGTATTCGACTGTGCGTTC
>DASXEF010000560.1:0-5422 GCA_036490255.1 Kofleriaceae bacterium | reverse complement strand
CTCGCGCGCATCGACGCCGACGATGATTCCCGCCACCGGTCGCGTGCCGACGAACGTGGCCGTCGGCCGCACCCCGACCCCGAGCGCTGCCGTCGGCCGCACGCCGACCCCGCTCGATCTCGTTTCCGGCGATCCGGTGCGTCGCCCGCCGCTGTCGCGGATCAAGCGCAACACGGCCGCGGCACAGGAGACCGAGACGCTGATCCGCGAGCGACTCGCGCTGCTCGATCGCGGCGCCGATCACTTCTCGCTGCTCGGGATCACGCAAGATGCATCGGCCGACGTCACGCGCGCGGCGTACTTCACGCTCGCGCGCAAGCTGCATCCCGATCGGCTCGCATCGCTCGGCATCAGCGACGCCGCGCACAGCGCGCAGCGCTTGATGGCGCAGATCAACACCGCATTCGCGACGCTGAGCGATCCGTTGCGGCGCAGCGAATACTCGCAAACGCTGTCGCGCGGCGGCGAACAGGTGGTGCGCGAAGAAGAAGCCAAGGCGAACGCCGAGGCGATGCGCGCGATGCACGCCGAGGAAGCGTTTCGCCGCGGCGAGATGGCGCTGCGCCGCGAGCAACTCGATCAAGCGCTCGTCGAGTTCACGACCGCGGTCGAGCTGCGCAACAACGAGCCCGAATATCAAGCGATGCTCGCGTGGACGCGGTTCGCAGCGTCGGGCGACAAGCAGGCAATCGCGCACGAGACGCGGCAGAAGCTGTTGCGCGCCGCCGATCACAGCGAGCACTCGCCGGCCGCAAGGTTCTATCTCGGCCGGGTCGAGCGCATCTTGGGTCGCGAGCGCGAGGCGCTGTCGCATTTCCAAGAAGTGCTGCGCATCAAGCCGAACCACGCCGAAGCGTCGAGCGAGATCCGCGTGCTCGAGGCGCGGCTCAAGAAGCGGTGACGAACGCGGCGATGTCGGCGAGCGGCGCGGTCACCACGCCCTGACGCTGCCACGTGCCGTGCAGCTTGCGAAACCTCAGCAGCGCGAGCTCGGCCGGCTTCCACTCGCCGCCGCGATCGCGCTCGACGAAGGTGATCGCGATCGTCGCCCAGCCGCCGCGCTCCCAGACTTTGCGCGACAGCTGGCGGCGCACTTGTTCGCCGTCGACCTCGAGATCGTAGTGAACCTCGTCGAGCTCGCCGACGCCGGTCACGACACGAGCTCGAGCTCGGTGAGCTTGGGATCGCCGGTATGTGCGCGGACGCGAACCGTCACGTCGCGCGTCCCCGACGCGTCGGCGATGCGAATGTGGAGCTCTTCGCCGAGCTCGAACAGGAACGGCGAGCGGACGCAGATCACCTGATCGTCGATCGACACGACCTCGAACACGTCGCGAGCACTCTCGGCCTCGACAAGCTCCACGCGCGGCAACGTCGCGCGGCTCGTCGCGAGGGGCCCGGACATTGCGCCGACGTACCACGCCCATGGCTCTTTTACCAACCTTGGCGTTGGGTTACGTTTGCTCGGCAGGATGCTCAAGCCGGTCGAGAAGCAGCGCGTTGCCGAAGAAATCGCCGAACAGCTGCGCGCGCTGATCTTGAACGGCCAGTATCCGCCTGGCTCGAAGCTGCCGCCCGAGCGCGAGCTGTCGAAACGATTGCGCGTCAACCGCGCGTCGTTGCGCGAAGCGCTCAAGAAGCTCGAGCATCTCGGGCTCGTGCGTATTCGTCAGGGCGACGGCACGCGGGTGCAAAACTTCATGGAGACCGGCGGCATCGAGCTGGTGCAGCACTTGTTGCCGCTCGCCGGCGGCAAGCCCGAGCTGATCCGCGATCTGCTCGAGTTTCGCCGCATCATGGGCCGCGAGATCGCGCGGCTCGCCGCCGCTCGCGGCGGTCGCGACAAAGATCAGACGCTGCGCCTGCGCGCGCTCGCCGACAAAGCCGATCAGACGACCGGCGCCGCCGAGCTGTTCGATCTCGACTTCGAGTTTTACGTCGCGCTCGCCGCGATGTGCGGCAACCAGGTCATGCTGCTGCTCATCAACACCGTGCGCGACGGCGTGCGCGGGTTCATGCCGCTGCTCGCGAACCTCGCCGGGCCGCAGGATCAAGTTCGCAAGCACCACCGCGATCTGATCGCGGCGATCGAAAAGGCCGACGCGGCGAACGCGGGTCGCATCGCCGACGAATATCTCAAGTTGGGCGCGGAGCTCGCCGGTCGAATGGGTGCGCGACCCGAGCTGCAGCCGCGCCCGCTGCCCGATTGATTCGCGATGCCGGCACTGTCTCGTAAAGAGGTCGAAGAAATCGCGCTGCTCGCTCGGCTTCACCTCGATTCGAGCGAGCTCGACGCGATGCAGACCGAGCTCGGCGCGATCCTCGAATACTTCACGGCGCTCGCCGACGTACCGACCGAAGGCGTGCCGCCGATGACGCACGCGGTGCCGATGGATCTCCGCCTACGCGCGGACGAAGCCGCGCCGTCGATGTCGTCGAGCGAAGCCGTCGGAGCCGCGCCCGCGCGCGAAGGCGACCTGTTCGTCGTCCCCGCGATCATCGGCGGTGGCGAGTGACCGAGCCGGGTCCGGAGAAGCCGCACGCGGAGGACCCGAAAGCGAGGTCGGTGCCATGACCGAGATCACGGAGCCGCACTGGCTTTCGGCGGCCGCGCTCGCGAAGCACATCGCCGACGGCGACGTCACCGCGACGCGCGCGTTCGACGCCGTGCTCGCGCGCATCCGCGATATCGATCGCGAGCTCGGCTCGTATCTCGCGCTCGACGGCAAAGCGCGCGCGGTCGCGAACGAGATCGACCGTAAGCGGAAGGCGAACGAGCCGCTGCCGCCGCTCGCCGGCGTGCCGATCGCGATCAAAGACAACGTCGTCACGCGCGGCATCGCGACGACGGCCGGCTCGAAGATGCTCGCCGGCTGGCTGCCGCCGTACGACGCGACCGTGATCGAAAAGCTCCGCGCGGCCGGCGCGATCATCGTCGGCAAGGTCAACTGCGACGAGTTCGCGATGGGCAGCTCGACCGAGCGCAGCGCGTTCAAGCGCACGCGCAATCCGTGGGACACGCAGCGCGTGCCCGGTGGCAGCTCCGGCGGCAGCGCGGCCGCGGTCGCCGCCGGTTTGTGCACCGGCGCGCTCGGCACCGATACCGGCGGCTCGATTCGCCAACCCGCGGCGTTTTGCGGTGTCGTCGGGCTCAAGCCGACGTACGGCCGCGTGTCGCGCTGGGGCGCGATCGCGTTCGCATCGTCGCTCGATCAGATCGGCCCGCTCGCGCGCACCGTCGAAGATGCCGCGCTGCTACTCGAGGTGATCGCCGGAGTCGATCCGCGCGACGAGACGTCGATCGACGCGCCCGTGCCGCGCTATCGCGACGCGCTCACCGGCGACGTCGCCGGCATGCGCGTCGGCATTCCGTTCGAATATTACGAAGGCGCGGTCGACGCCGACGTCCGCGGTGCGCTCGAGCGTACGAAGGCGGTGCTCGTCGAGCGCGGCGCACAACTCGTCGACATCTCGCTGCCGCACACGAAGTACGCGCTGCCCGCGTATTACATCGTCGCGCCCGCCGAAGCGTCGTCGAACCT
Organism: Kofleriaceae bacterium; assembly: GCA_036490255.1. Taxonomy (GTDB): domain Bacteria; phylum Myxococcota_A; class Polyangia; order Haliangiales; family Haliangiaceae; genus JABFXX01. Next base: position 1,880 of record DASXEF010000560.1, on the reverse strand, counting down.
CGCGCGCTACGACGGCATTCGCTTCGGCGCCGCCGCGCAAGGCGCGAAGGATCTGCTCGACCTGTACAAGAAATCGCGCGGCGAGAATTTTGGCATCGAAGTGAAGCGCCGGATCATGCTCGGCACGTTCGCGCTGCGCTCCGGCTACTACGACGCGTACTACAAGAAGGCGCAGCAAGTTCGCACGCTGATCAAGCGCGACTTCGACAAGGCGTTCCAGCACGTCGACGTGGTGCTGACACCGACGACGCCGACCTGCGCGTTCCGGTTCGGCGCGAAGGCGTCGCCGATCGAGATGTATCAAGCCGACGTGTTCACGCTCGCGTGCAACCTCGCGGGCTTGCCCGGGATCAGCGTGCCGTGCGGGCTCTCCGGTGACGGCCTACCGATCGGCGCACAGCTCCTCGGCAAGCCGCTCGACGAAGCGACGCTGCTGCGCGCCGCGCACGTGATCGAGAGCGCGCTCGCGATCGCCAAGCGGCCGAAGGCGGTGTCGTGACCGATCTGCAAGATCTGCTCGAGCAATGGGAGCCGGTGATCGGCCTCGAAGTTCACGTCCAGCTCGCGACGAAGAGCAAGGCGTTCTCGAGCTCGGCGGTGCGCTTCGGCGCCGCGCCGAACTCGCTCACCGATCCGGTCGTGCTCGGCCTGCCCGGCACGTTGCCCGCGTTCAACCGCGCGGCACTCGAGCTCGCGCTCAAGCTCGGCGTCGCGACCGGCTCGAAGATCCGCGCGAAAGCGCGATTCGCGCGCAAGCATTACTTCTATCCCGATCAGCCGAAGGGCTATCAGATCTCGCAGTACGACGAGCCGCTGTGCGAGGACGGCACGCTCGACATCATCCACGCCGGCGCCGTCCGCCGCGTCAAGCTCACGCGCATCCACCTCGAAGAAGACGCCGGCAAGAACATGCACGTCGGCGCGTTCTCGCACGTCGATCTCAACCGCGCGGGCGTGCCGCTCGTCGAGGTCGTCAGCGCGCCCGAGATGCACTCCGCCGACGAGGCCGCCGAGTTCATGCGCTCGCTGCACCGGCTCGTGCGCTGGCTCGACATCTCGGAAGCCGACATGGAAAAGGGCCAGATGCGCTGCGACGCGAACGTCAGCGTGCGGCTGCGCGGCGAAGATCGCCTGGGCACGCGTACCGAGCTGAAGAACATCAACTCGTTCAAGTTCGTGCAGCACGCGATCGAGCACGAGATCGCGCGCCAGGTCCGCATGCTCGATCGCGGCGAGCGCATCGTCCAAGAAACGCGCTTGTGGGACGCCGACGCCGGCGCGTCGCAATCGATGCGCAGCAAAGAGACCGCCGAGGACTATCGCTACTTTCCGGATCCCGATTTGCCGCCGGTCGTCGTCGACGGGCCGATGATGGCCGCGACGCTCGGCGCGATGCCGGAGCTGCCGGTCGTGCGCTTCCAGCGCTACGTCCGTTTACACGAGATGTCGCCCGACGACGCGCGCACGCTCGTCGGTGATCGCGCGCTCGCCGATTACTTCGAGGCTGCACAGCAAGCGCACTCCGGCGAGAAATCGGGCCGTACGCTCGCGAACTGGATCCTCACCGAGCTGCTCGGCGCGCTCAACGCGAACGATCAGACGATCGCGACGTCGCCGATGCCGCCGGAACGACTCGCCGCCGTCGTCGAGCTCGTCGAGAAAGGCGTGATCTCGGGCAAGATCGGCAAGGAGGTCTTCGAAGAATCCTTCAAGACCGGCGACCCGCCGATGGCGATCGTCGTGCGCCGCGGCGTCCAGCAAATCTCCGACGCGAACAAGCTCGCGGAGGTCATCGAGCAGGTCGTTTCTGCCAACCCGCAGCAAGTCCAGGGCTATCAGGGCGGCAATGACAAGCTGTTCGGCTTCTTCGTCGGCCAGGT
>DASXEF010000527.1:0-8021 GCA_036490255.1 Kofleriaceae bacterium | reverse complement strand
AACGCGTAGACGGAGCCGTAGCGCGGGATCAATTGCGCGGGGTGCAGATCCCAACCTTGATAGAAGCCGTTGACGAGCGAGTGGCGAACATCGTCGGCGTGCAGGCGCCACGCGGACCACACGGCGTCGCGGTTGTCGCGCTTCTGCGCGTCGGTGAGGTCTTTGTTGCGATGCACGGGGACGGGCATGATGTTCGTCGCGCCGTCGGAGAGCATGATGCCGGTGCCGGCGAACGCGATCTTCATCGCGTTCTTCGCGAAGTCGCACGCGGGGTGGCGCATCTTCTGATACGCGGCCGTGATGTCGTAGCCGGCGGTGTAATCGTAGGTTCCGAAGTGCGCGGCGACGAGGCGCGCGCCGGCCGCGCGGTGCAGCCGCGGCATCATGTTGCGACCCTGGCCGTCGGCGATGGTCTGCGTGGTCTCGACCATGATCTCCATCTTCAACGTGCCGTGATCGAGATCGAGCCGGTCTTCGAGGACGTCGAACGTCTCGACGAGCACGTCGACATCGGCGCGCGTCTGGATCTTCGGCAGCGTCACGACGAAGTGCTCGGGCAGCTTGCCGCCCGATGCGGTGACGAGCTCGGTGAGAAACACGTCGAGCGTGCGCAGCGAGCGCGCCGCGAGATCGCGCGTCATCGGCTTGATGCGAATGCCGATGAACGGCGGCAGCGAGTTGCTCGCGAGCCCAGCCGCGACTTGTTGGCCGGCGGCAGCGGCGTGGCCGTCTTCTTCGTCGTCGGGACGGTTGCCGTAGCCGTCTTCGAAATCGATGCGGAAATCTTCGACGGGCTCGCGGTGGAGCTTGTCGCGCACGCGCTGCATCACGACGCCGGCGATCTCGCCGCGAATGCCGAGCGCTTCGCCGAACGAGTGCGCGTCGGGTGCGTAGGTCTCGAGCGCGCGCACCGCGAGCTCGCCGAGCTTCTTCGGCGTCTCGGCGGTGAACAAGTGGGCGCCGCCGTAGACGGTGTGCACGGCTTGCCGCGCGCCGCTGTCGCCGGGATAGCGCCGCAGGAATCGCGACTGCGCGCGTTCGACTTTATCGAGGACCTTCGCGAGCTTCTTTTCGGGGAGCGACGTGCGGACCGACATGGTGATCCGCGTTGTACGATCAGCTGCCGCGATACGTCGAGTAGCCGAACGGGCTGATCAGCAGTGGCACGTGATAGTGCTGGCTGCCGTCGACGACCGCGAACGTGATCTCGACGGTGGGGAAGAACGCGCTGTGCGCCGCTGTCGCGAATCGGATGCGGTACGTGCCCGCGGCCACCGGTCCGGGCGGCGTGAGCGTGCGCAGGCGCCCGTCGTCGTCGGTCGCGCCGCTGCCGACATGACGCCAGTCGCCGCCCTCGGCGATCTCGAGCGTGATCGCGACGCCGGGTGCGGGCCTGCCGGCGCCGGTATCGAGGATGTGCGTGGTGATCATCCGAGCTCTCCGATCAGCTTCACGAGGCGCAATCGCATGATCTTCGCCTGCTCTTCGCTCGCGGTGCGTAGCTCGCGCTCGCGCGAGTTCGCGGTACGCGAAAGACAATCGGCGAGCATCGCGTCGACGGGCCGGCCGGTCGCGCAGACGATGAAGATGAAGCCGAACGTCGCCTCGTAGACGCGGTTCGCCTCGGCAAGCTGCTCGCGCGTCACGGCTTCGGCGGTCAACGCGCTCGATTGCTCGGTCTTTGACCACGCCGACGAGCTGCTCTCGCCGATCTTGGGATGCGCACCGAACGCTTCGAGGTGATCGGCGTCGCTGAGCGAGAACCACGTGCGCTCCGCGATCCGCAGGAGCGCCGGCAGATCTTCGAACGGCCGCGCGCCGGTCAGCGCTGCAGCCCACACCGACGACCCGCAGCAGCGCAGCAGCGCGGTCGTCGCCTCGAGCGGCGTCAGCGCGTTGAGCGCGCGAATGCCGGCGTTGTTGCCGAGCGCCGGGGTTGCCCACGCACGCAGTCGCGCGACGCCGCCGCACGGATAGACCGACAAGCGCAGATACGCGACGTCGCCGATCCGGCGGAGGTCCTCGAAGAGGTGGCGCGTGTGCGGTTGCACCGGCGTCTCGAACAGCACGCGCCAATCGCTGCGATCGTTGGAGCCCTCGACCTTGCACAGCGCCGGTGCGTTGCCCTTGAAGTGCGACGTGTCGAGCTCGAGCCGCTCGATCGCACCACGCGCGGCGAGCTTGATGATCGCCCACTCGTGGCCGGGACCGCGGCGACGGCGCGTTTCCCAGCCGTCGGCCATCGAGCGCGATGGACCGGGCTTGATGAGGTTGTTGCGCGAGCCGAAGAACATGTCGCTGCACTCTTCGACCACGCCGCCGAGCTCGAGCGCCGCCAGGTCGACGAGGCCGCGCGGATCGATCGATCGCGCACGGACTTCGCCGTGCACGCGCAGTCGCGCGACGCCGCCATCGGGATAGATCGACAACCGCACGTGCGTGAACCGCTGCTCGCTCGCGACCGCGAAGAGATTTTGCGCGTTGCCCTCGAGCGGCGAGCGCGGCACGAGCTCGAGCCATTCGGCGCGATCGAGCTCGCGCAGATCGAGCGGCGCGTCGATCGTCGCGGCTTCGATCCGGCACGTGTCTGGAAAGTTGCCGCGGAAGAACGCGGTGTCGACGACGAAGCCACGGATCACGCCGGGCATGCCGAGCCGCACGACGCACCAGTCGTGAACGTTGCTGTCGCGACCGGGTGCGACGCCGTTCTCGGGCCGGTAGCGCCGCGTCTCCCAGCCGTCCATCCACTTGCCGCGATCGGTGTAGGCGTGCTCGCGCCACTCGGCGGCGTGCGCGCGCAGGAGATTTTCTTTTTCGGCGAAGAACTCGTCGTTGCACGCGATCGCCGCACCGCCGGCGGCTTCGCTCGCGAGATCGGGCAGGTCGCGAAAATCGCTCACAGTAATGCTCCAAGACTGTCGGCCAAGATATTGCCGTTCTCGGCAATCTTTTGCCCACGCGAATACGTCGCCTGCACCGTGCCGCGCAGCGTCTCGCCGGCATACGGCGTGACCTTGTGGCGATGCAAGATGCGGTCGATGGTGATCGTCTGCGGCGCGTCGTCGGCGAACACGACGAGATCGGCGTCGCAACCTTCGGCGATCGCGCCCTTCTTGCCGTCGAGCCCAGCGAGCTTCGCGGGCCCGGCGCACATCCAGCGCGCCACGTCGGCGAGCGAATGACCGCGCCGCGACGCTTCAGTCCACACGACCGGCAGGGCGAGCTGCAAACCCGACACGCCGCCCCACGCTTGCACGAAATCGCCGAGCTCGATCGCTTTGAGCGCGGGCGAGCACGGCGAGTGATCGCTCGCGACGAGATCGAGCACGCCTTCGGCGAGCGCGCGCCACAGCAGCTCGCGATTGGCGGCGTCGCGGATCGGCGGCGCGCACTTGAACGGCGTCGCACCGTCGGGAATCTCCTCGGCGGTGAAGTGCAGGTAGTGCGGGCACGTCTCGGCGGAGAGCGGTAGCCCCTCCGCGCGAGCGTCGCGCAGCAGATCCAGCGCCGATGCGGCCGAGTGATGCACGACGTGCGTGCGTGCGCGGGTCGCGCGACACAACCGCGTGACGAGCGCGATCGCTTGCTCCTCGGCCGCCGGCGGACGCGACGCGAGATACGTCGCATAGCGATGCGGATCGGCGTTCGCGAGCGCCGCGGTCGCCGCATCGATCGGCCCTGCGAGCTCGGCGTGGACGAGCAGCGGCTTGCCGAGCGACGCGAGGATCTGCATCGCCGGCGCGAGCTCGGCTTCGCCGACCCAACCGAACTCGGCGACGCCGCTGTCGACGAGAAAGCACTTGAAGCCGCGCACGCCGTCGGCGACGAGCCCCGCGAGCTCGCGCAGATTGCCCGGCACGACGCCGCCCCAAAATCCGACATCGACCGCGCACTGCCCCGCCGCGGCGGCGCGCTTCGCCGCGAACGCCTCGCGCGTCGTCGTCGGCGGGATCGAGTTGAGCGGCATGTCGACGAGCGTGGTCACGCCGCCGACCGCCGCGGCGCGCGTTGCCGTCGCGAAGCCTTCCCATTCGGTGCGGCCGGGCTCGTTCAAGTGCACGTGCGTATCGACGATGCCGGGCAGCACCGCGAGGTCCTCGTAATCGACGACCTTGTCACTCGGCGCAGCGTCGGCCCACGCGGCGACGCGCGTGATCACGCCGCCGTCGATGTGGATCGCGGCGGGACGCACGCCTTCGGGCGTGACCACGCGACGAGATCGCACGACGAGCGACATGGCCGCCGACTATAAAGCGCCGTCGGGCAATTGCGCTACCCGGTCGTGGCTAGCGGTTTCGAGTAAATTGCCCGAGCGCGCTGACTCGACCGTGCTCGTCGCGCGAGTCGTCGTCGATGACACTCGGTCTGCCACGCGGTGGATCGGGCGGTTCGATGTACGGGGACCACTTGACGTCGAGCTTGGTTTTCGGGAACGCGCGCTCGAGCTCTTCGCGAACCGGAGCAAGCAGCTCGGCCGGCATCCGTGTCACGCCGAATGACAGCGACGCGAGATGTTGTAGCCGCGGCGCGAGCTCGACGCGGTCGTAGCCGCCACCCCAGCGAAGCGAGCGTAGCTGCGCGAACACCGGCAGATCGATCACGAGCTCGAGCGGCACGTCGGCGACTTCGAGATGGCGCAAGCGCGGCGGTGGATGAAACAGCACCGATGTCGCCGTCGTGACCAGCGCGAGCTCGGGGCTCGCGGCGGTCCAGCTCAGCTCCTCGAGGCGCGGCGTCTCGATTGCACCGACGATCGCTGCCGGGCACTCGCGCTCGCTCGGAACGATCAGCTCGCGCAGGTTCGAGTGCACGAGACGCTCGACCGGCGCGACGACCGGTTCATGGCTGGCGAGATGCAAGGTCTCGAGGTTCGGCAGCGCGTCGAGCAACGCTCCGCCGTCGCCGAGGTTCGACGCGGCGAGCCTGCGCAGCGACGGGCGCGGCTCGGCGACGAGCGCGCGCCACAGCGGCACGGTGTCGGTGATCGCGTGCCCGAGGGCGAGCTTCGATAGCAGCGCCGCGTGCGGATCGGCAAGCAGCGCGGCGATCGTCTCACCCGTCGGTGGATCGTCGGGCGCGCCGGTAAGACTCGCGCCGCGGATGAAGCCGCGCCACCACGAGAACAAGAGCAAGTGCCACTGGTCGGCGAGCCTCGGCGAGAGCAGCACGCGATCGTCGATCGGTGGTTTCGTCGCGACTCGCTCGTCGTCTGAAGCGAGTGCTGCGCGGATCCATTCGCCGCGCGGATCACCGCGGTCGAGTAACCAATCGCTGTAGACATCCCACCCATGAGACGACGTCGGATCGGCGACGATCGCCGCGATCAATGCCTCCCGCTCCGTCACGCAGCTAGCATACCTTCGTCGCCGGCAGCGCTGCTTGCAGCTCCTGCACGGCGGCCCTCGACTGGTTGCCGCCGTCGGTGACGAGCAGCTCGAGCTGGCGAAATGGTGCGGGATCGGCGATCACGCGCTGCCACTGAAAGCAGCAGGCGTACGGCAGCAGGCGCGGCGACAGCGCTTGCGCGATCGAGTGCCCGCGCAGCCCGCGCAGGGGTTTGTCGGGTGAGGTGCGGATCCACTCGCCGCGTGAGTCGCCGCGCTCCGTCAGCCAGTCGCCGTAGACCTGCCACGCGGCGCGGTCGTTCGGGTCGGCGACGATTGCCGCGATCAGCGCAGCCTGCTCTGCCACGCCGCTACGATACGGCATCGCCGCGCATCCCACAGCAATGACCACTCGCGACCGCGTCCTGGCATACAGCGCCGCGATCGAGCAGCGCGCACCGTTCGAGCAGATCGCCGCGTTCCTGCACGCCGACGTGCGCGTGATCGAGCACCCGAACAAGCTCACGCCCGCCGGCAAGATCTACGATCTCGCCGCGCTGCGCGCCGCCAACGAACGCGGCCGCGCGCTATTGGTCGCCGAGCGTTACGCGGTGCGCGACGTGCTCGTCGACGGCAATCGCGCGGTCGTGCAATCGACGTGGACCGGCACGCTCGCCGACGATCGTTCGATCACCGCCGAGATCTGCAGCGTGTTCGAGCTCGCCGGCGGGGCGATCATCAAACAGGAGCAATACTGCTTCGCGTGATCGAGTTTTCCGAGGCCACCGCGACGCCGCTGTCGCGGATCTGTCGGCGCGCCCGCTCGATTCGCGCGGGTTTGCGCGCGGCACGCGACGTGCTGGAGTGCCGGCCGTGCGCCGTCTCGCGATCGTTCTGGTCCTCGCTGCGATGCCTCGACCGGCGACAGCCGATGTGCCGATCGCGGGCATGCTCGGCTTCGGCGTCTCGCGCGTCGACGACTCGCTGAGCGACGCGCACGTGACGTGGTCGCTCGATGCCGCGATCGCGTATCGCGTGACGCGGACGTTGTCGCTCGGACTGCGCGGCTCGTTCGGCGGCGCGACTGACTACTCGTACTGCCTGTGCGGCGGCGGCGGCGATGACAGCGACTACGACTTCTCGACGCGGCCGATCGATGCCGGCGTAACCGCGATCTACGAATATCGACCGCTGTGGGTCGCGCCGTGGGTCGGCCAGCACATCTCGATCGGCTCGGAAACGTCGTCGGGAATGGAGCTCGGCACGCCGGTGGACGGCCACACGAGCTACGTCCACGAAGACTTCTTGATGGCCGGGCTCTCCGCCGGCGTCGACGTGCTCGAGCGCGACGGCAACAGGCTCGCCGTGTACGCCGACTATCGCCATTCGATCTGGAACGAGCGCTCCGAGACCGCGGACGATCCGAGATTCACGAGCTGGAGCTCGCTGACGCTCGGGCTCGCCTACCGGCGCTGATCGTCACTCGATGTGCGCGCCACCGGCGACCCACGCCGCGAGCTCGGCGCGCTCTTGATCGGTGATGTGCGTCTTGTTGTTGAACGGCATGTTGGCGAGATCGTAGACGCGATACTTGATCTTCGTCGCCATCGTCTTGATCTCTTCGGGCGTATCGAACATCACGCCGTTCGGCGCCGACTTGAAGACATCGTCGCCGGGATGCTGGCTGTGGCAACGCAGGCAACGCGTACCGATGATCTCCTCGGCGCGCGCGAACTTCACCGGGCCCTCGATGCCGAACTTCGGCCGCGGATGCAGCTGCGAGATCCCGACGAGCCCGACCGTCGCGATCGCGCCCATCACGATCGCGGGCGCGAGCCACGCACCGAGCGCGAGCTGCTTGCCGCCGCCGAGGTAGCGGATGTTCATGAAGTGGCGCACGCCGGCGCCGCCGACGATCACCGCGATCAAGATCAGCCAGTTCAGCGGGTGCGTCGTCGCCGCGCTGAAGTGGTTCGAGACCATGATGAAGATCAGCGGGAACGTCAGGTAGTTGTTGTGGATGCTGCGCGCCTTCGCCTGGATCGACAGCTTCGGGTCCTGGTCCTGGCCCGAGATCGTCGCGTTCACGAGCGCGTGCTGCGACGGCACGATGATGAACCAGACGTTGCCGGTCATGATCGTGCCGATCAGGACGCCGGTCTCGATGTACGCGGCGCGCCCGCTGAAGATCTGACTGAACGCGTAGATCGATCCGAACATGAACACGATCGAGACGGCGGTCGCGAACCGCGGGCTGGTCTCGCCGACGATGCGCCACAGCGCGTCGTAGATCAGCCAGCCGCAGAACAGCGCGCTGATCGACAACATGATCGCGATCTCGGGTCCGACATCACGCACCGACGGATCGACGAGAAACGCGGCGCCGTGGAAGTAATAGACGATCACGAGCAGCGAGATGCCGGTCGCCCACGTCGCGAAGTTCTGCCACTTGAACCAGTGGAGCTTCGCCGGCATCTCGTTCGGCCGAAGAAGCCTCTTGTCGACGTCGTAAAAGGCCCCGCTGTGAAGGAGCCAGATTTTACCTTGGTAATTTGGGTCGCTGTTACCAGCCGGCTTTTCCAGATTCCGGTCGAGCCAATTGAAGAGCATCGAGTTGCCGATCCACATGATGCCGGCGATGAGGTGGACCCACCGGATGAAGAGATCGAGGAGCTCGCGCAGTTGAGCCGTCACGGT
>DASXEF010000466.1:0-4490 GCA_036490255.1 Kofleriaceae bacterium | reverse complement strand
CGCCTTCGCGCCGTCCGGCGTGATGTACGACTTCTTGCTCGTCGGCGCGGGCGGGCGAGCCATGCGGCGCGAGCATATAGCGTATGCTGCGCGTCGGCACGCATGGGCTCCGAGTTGCTGATCGTGGTGGGGCTGCTGATGGTCCACGGGTTGTTCGCGGGATCGGAGATCGCGGTGCTCACGGTGCGCAAGACGCGCGTCAAGGAGCTCGTCCGCCGCAAAGATCGCCGCGCGATCGCGGTGACCGCGCTGCGCGCGAAGCCCGAGCGCTTCTTGGCGACCGTGCAGATCGGCATGACGATCGCGGGCACGGCCGCCGCCGCATTCGGCGGCGCGCGCATCGAAGCCGGCCTCGAGCCGTTCTATCGCGACCTCGGGTTCGGCACGTGGTCGCCGGCGACGTCGCTCGCGACCGTCGTCGTGATCGTCGCGATCACCGAGCTCGTGGTCGGCGAGCTCATCCCGAAGTCGCTCGCGCTGCGCTACTCCGATCGCTATTCGTTCTTCGTCGCGCGCCCGCTGCGTGCGCTATCGCAGTTCGTGCGGCCCGTCGTGTGGTTCCTGACAACGCTGTCGAACCTCGTGCTGCGCTTCTTCGGCGACAAGACGACGTTCACCGAGGCGCGCTTGTCGCGCGACGAATTGCAGCAGCTGGTCGAAGAAGCGGCGAAGACCGGCTCGGTCGATCCGCGTGCCTCGGAGATCGCGTCGCGCGCGCTCGGCTTCGGCGAGGTGACGGTCGCCGAGGTGATGGTGCCGCGCAACCGCGTGGTCGCGCTGCGCCGATCTGCGCCGCCCGACGAAGTCCAGCGCGTGATCCTCGAAGAGGGCCACAGCCGGATGCCGGTCTACGACCACAACATCGACAACATCGTCGGCTATGTCGTCGCGCGCGACGTGCTCGCGCTGTCGTGGCAACAGGGCCTCGTCGTGCTCGAGGACATCCTGCGGCCCGCGCACAAGGTTCCCGAAGGCACGCGCGCGTTGGATCTGTTGCGCGAGCTGCAGCGCCGCCACACGCAGATGGCGATCGTCGTCGACGACAACGGCGGCCTGTCGGGCCTCGTCACGATCGAAGATCTGATCGAAGAGCTGGTCGGCGACATCATGAGCGAGGACGACGTCGCCGAGCAGTACTTCGTGCGCGAGCCGGCGGGCACGATCCTCGTGCAAGGCTGGGCGGCGGTCCGCAAGGTGAACCGCGATCTCCATCTCGACCTGCCGGTCGGCGCCGATCGGACGACGATTGCCGGTCTGTGCATGTCGCTCGCGCAGGCGATTCCGCAGGCCGGCGAGCGGCTCACGACCGATAACGGCACCGTGCTCGAGGTGATCGAGGCGTCCCCGAGGCGCGTTCGGCGCGTACGAATCCATCCCGCGCAGCCCGAGCTCGCGGAAGAAAGTCCCTGACCCTTGCTCGTTCTACGAACGCCGCCCGCATCGCCTTCCCTCGTCGAGATCGAGTAGTATCGCCGGTGATGTCGGTCATCGCGCGCGATACCGTCGCGGCTGATCACCTCGTCTACGCGTGGCCGTTTCCTATCGGACCGGACGAGTACGAGGTCGCGTGCGCCGAAGACGAGCAAGTCGTGATGTGCCCGTCGTGGGTCGTCGGCGGCTTGTTCGGACCGGGCCGCCATCGCTATCGCTCGCCGAACCCGATGCAGCCGACGGCGGCGTACTTCGTGCTGACCGCGCCGGTCGAAGTCTCGTTCGACTTCGCGACCACGTTCGCGCTGCCGACCACCGGCGAGACCATCCGGGTGCGCTCGGCGGGCTCGCTGCAAGTGCGCTGCAGCGATCCGAGCCTGTTGATCGCGCAGTTCGTCGGCCTGCCGTTCGACGCCGTCAACGAAGACATCCTGCGCAGCGTGTCGCGCAGCGTCGAGCGCATGCTCGCGCGCTTGCTCACGCGCCGCGTGGTGATGGCCACGACCGCCGCTGCGGTGACCGATCCGCAGATGCTCGCTTCGATCGTCGAAGAGCTCGTCGCGTATAACCCGGCCGCGGGCGCCGTCTTCGGCGTCGAGCTCGTGCGCATGGGCCACGTGTCGATCGCCGCCGACGACGGCACGAAGCCGCTCGACGAGATGTTCGTGAGCTCGGATTGGTCGGGCCCGCGCCAGCCGGGCTCGGTCGATACCGAGCGCGGCCAGGCACCAGCCGCCGAGACGATTCGCACGCCGCGCGGGCCGTCGCAGCCGACGATCCAGCCGATGGCCGCCGTGCCGGTCGTTCGCGCGGCGAGCCAGAGCGAAGCCTCGGGCGAGATCTCGGCGAAGCCCGTGCGCGCGAATTCGGACAGCACGCCGCCGGTGTCACCGCCGCGCGCGAATTCGCCGTCGCGCCCGCCGCCGACGCCGGCGACCGGCGTGACCAAATCGAAGACGCCGGCGCTCGGCGTCGTCGCGACCGCGAAGCCGCCCGCGACCAATGGCTCGACCAAGGTCACGCCACCGCCGCCCGCACCGACGCCGCGCATGATCCCGTCGACGTTGCCGCCGATCCCAGAGGCGCGCCGCGCCCGCACCGTCGACGTTCCGGCATCCGCCGACGACACGACGCAGCCGCATCACACGCCGGTGCCCGGCACGCTGCGCGTCGGCGACGCGCAGCCGGCCGCGGAAAAGCCGGATACGCGCGACACGCGCGATACGCGCGACGCGCGCAACAACGAGCCACGCGGCTCGATCCTCGGCATCGGCATGGGCCACATCGGCTCGGTCGAAGTCGCGTCGGGTGAGATCTCGCAAAAAGTTTCGCCCGGCGCACGTGTCCTCGTGCCCGGCCCCGATGGTTTGATGCAGTCGGCGACGGTTCGCCAGCTGCTCCAGGGCTATTACGAGCTCGAAGTCGGCGGCACCGGCGAAACGATCTGGGTGCCCGTGACCAACGTCGTTCCCGAACAATGAAGACCACCGCATTCGCCGTCATCCTCTGGCTCACCGCCACCGCCACCGCCGACCAACCCGTGATCGGTGCGACAGCGACGATCGACCGCGAGGTCGCCATCGTCGAGCGCACGCCGATCTGGCAGAGCGAAGTCGACGAGCTGCTCGCGCGCGCCCCGGCGCAAGGGTTCAGCCCCGATCAGAAGAAGCAGGCGCTCGACTCGTTGATCGACGGCGTGCTGATCGAGCACACGGCGAAAGAGCGCCAGATCGAGACCACCGAGCCCGAGATCGACGCGGCGGTCAAAGAGATCGAATACGAGAACAAGATCGACGATGCCGGCCTCGAGAAAGCGCTCGCCGATCAGCACTTCACGCGCGAGCAATATCGGCTCGAGCTCGGCCGGCAGATTCGCGCGCAACGCGTGTACTCGCAGTTGATCGCCCCGAAGGTCACGGTCACCGACGCCGAGATCGATGCCGAGTGGGCGAAGCACTCGAAGGACAAGCCGACCACCGAGCAGCGCGAACAAGTCCGCCAGGCGATCTGGGGTGGCAAGATGGCGCGGGCATCGCAGGAATGGATCGCGCAGCGCCGCGCCACCGCGCACATCGAGGTGAAGCCGTGAGCCGCCTCGCCGTGCTGCTCGCCGCGGTTGCCGCATGCGGCGGCTCGCCACCCGTCGAGCCGAACATCCCGCTGCAAAAGAAGCCCGAGCCGCCGCCGGTCGTCGAGTGGTCGAAGCTGGTCGGGCCGATCAAGACGATCGACGTCAACACGCCCGACGCGACGCTCGTCGCGAAGATCAAAGACACGTTCGCGCCGGTGATCGGCAAGCCGATCGATCGCAGCACGCTGCGCAACTCGCTGACGATCGCGACGACGCTGCCCAACGTCGCCGATATCGACGCGCGCGCGACGCAGCTCGCCGACGGCGTCGCCATGACGATCGACATCACACCGCAGCCGACGCTGCACGGCCTCGTCGCGCGCGAGGCCGGCGGCAGCGATCTGCCGCTGCCGGGTCAGCTGTCGTCGGCGATCGGCCTGCCCGTCGATCCGGGCCTGCTCGATGCGCTCGGCGGCCAGCTCGTCGACACGTACCTGTCGAACGGCTACGCCGACGCGTCGGTCACGTGGAAGCAAACGCAGGCCGGTAGCGGCAGCGTCGACGTCGCGGTCGAGGTCACGCCGGGCAAGCCGTCGACCATCTCGACCGTCGACTTCAAAGGCAACACGCACATCAAGAAGGCCGACTTGCTCAAGGCGCTGAACGATACGTTTCCGGCGAACACGCCGTGGACGATCGGGCGCGTGATGCACGGCCAGCTCGTCGTCGAGACGTATTACTACGACCACGGCTACATCAACGTCGCCGTCGAGCAACCCAGGCCGCCCGGCGATATCGCCCCGTTGATCTACACGATCACCGAAGGCGATCAGTTCCACGTCGGCAAGCTCGAGTTCATCAACGTGCAGCCGGCGGAGAGCAAGAAGTTCCTCGGCACGCTCGGCTTCAAGACCGGCGACGTGTTCAACCGCAGCGCGATCTCGGCCGGCATCGAGAAGCTCAACGCGTCGCTCAAGGCCGACAACCG
>DASXEF010000436.1:0-19058 GCA_036490255.1 Kofleriaceae bacterium | reverse complement strand
CGACGGCTGGGGAACCGCGACGCGGCATCTCCAGCGCGAGCTCGTGCGCGACGGCCAGCGCGCCGGCGACGTCGCGACCGGCATGGCACGCGCGCGCCAGCTCGGCATGCTGACGTATCGCGGCCGCGACGAGCTCGATACGCGGTTCGGCGTGCTCGCGCCCGAGCTCGTGCATCCGCCGGTCGCCGCGTATCTCGATCATCACGGCAAGCGGTTCGCCGAGCGCTTCCCGATGGCGACGTTCTTGCTGCTCAGCGAAGCGATCGATCGCACGCACCTGACGCGCGCCGATCTCGCGCGCGTGACCGCCGACGTGCTCGTCGTCGGCGTGCCCGGCGACATGCTGTTTCCGTTCGCGCTGCAACACGAGCTGTTCCGCGAGCTGCAGGCGGCCGGCGCATCGGCGCAGCTGTGGAAGCTCGACTCCGAATACGGCCACGACGCGTTTCTCGCCGATCAGGACAAGCTCGCGGCGATCATCGCGAGCACGAGCTTTCTCGCGACCACGGCGCGCGGCGCGTTCGTCGGGCTCGGCGCGCGGCCGGTGCGCGAGCTTCGCATCGGCATGATCGGCTGCGGCACCGTCGGCGGCGGCGTGCTCGAGCTCTTGCATCGCCAGGACGCGGCGATCGCCGAGCGCTACGGCGTGCGGTTTCGTGTCACGAAGCTGGCGGTCCGCGACCCGAGCAAGCACGCGCATCGCAACATCGCGATCACGACGCGCGCGACCGACCTCGTCGCCGATCCGGAGGTCGACGTGATCGTCGAGGTCGCCGGCGGCGATGCCGTCGAGCCCGCGTTGGTCGCCGCGCTCGCGGCCGGCAAGCCGGTCGTCACCGCGAACAAGGCGTTGCTCGCGAAGCGGCTCGCCGCGCTCGGCGTGCTCGCGCAGCGCACCGAGACACCGCTGCTCTGCGAAGCGGCGGCTGCCGCGGCGATCCCGATCATTCGCCAGCTGTCGCATCGCGCCGACGAGATCGAGCGACTGCGCGCGATCGTCAACGGCACGTGCAACTTCGTGCTGACGCGGCTCGAGCAAGGCGTGCCGATCGATCGCGCGATCGCGCGCGCGCAACAGCTCGGCTTCGCCGAAGCCGATCCGAGCGCCGACCTCGACGGTCACGACGCGGCCGCGAAGCTGTCGATCCTGGCGTATCGCGCGTTCGGCGCGTGGATCCCGCCGTCGGCGATGCCGGTGCGCGGCATTCGCGCGCTGTCGCCGATCGATTGCGAGCTCGCGGCTGCGCTCGGCATGCGCATTCGCCTGATCGCGCACGCCGCGAAGACGAATGGCGGCATCGCAGCGGCGGTCGAGCCCGTCGCCCTGCCCGCCTGGCACTTACTCGCGTCGGTCGAAGAGGAATACAACGCGGTGTACTTGGAGACGGCGTCGTCGGGAGATTTGTCGCTGTTCGGCAAAGGCGCCGGCGCGTTGCCGACGGCGACCGCGGTGCTCGGCGATCTGATCGAGCTCGCGCAGCACAACACCGTGCAGTGGCCCGAGCCGCGCGAGACCAAGGCGCTCGCGTCGCCGCCGCGCAAGCACTTCGTGCGCGCCGATCCGGCGACGTTGGATCTGCCGATCGAACGTCATGTCTCGAAGCTCGTCGACGGCGTCCTGCAGCACGCGTGCATCGTCGGGCCGACGCTCGACTCGCGCGTCGACGGGCTCGGCGTGATCGAATGAAGGCGTACCTCGATCCGGCGACCGTCCCCGCCGAGCCACCGGCGCGCGCCGATATGGCAGCCGCCACGCGCGAGCTCCACGACGCGATCGATCACAACGCGCCGTACCTGCACCCGACGTTGCGTACGATCCAGCGCGATCTGAAATCGAGCGAGACCGTCGCCGCGTGGCAGGAAGCGAAGGCGGCGTTCGTGCTCGGCGGCGACGGTGCGTGGTCGGAGCTGCCGCACTTGTACGCGCGCTACGGCACCGGCGGCACCGCCGAGCTGATCGCGAAGCTGCGCGAGCTCGAGCACGCCGGCGCGGCGCTCGTCACCGATTGCGGCATGCAGGCGACCGCGCTCGTCGCCGACGCGCTCGTGCAGCGCGGCGGCCACGTCGTCGCCATGCGCCAGGTCTACAACAAGACGCGCGCGTTCTTCGACGCGAGCTGCAAGCGCGTCGGCGCGACGCTCGCGCTCGTCGACGACGGCGATCTCGAGGCGCTCGCGCGTTCGCTGCGCAGCGAGACCGCGCTCGTCTACGCCGAGACGTTCACGAATCCGCTCGGCCGCGCGCAAGACGTGCCGGCGCTCGCGACGCTCGTCGCTCGTGCGCCGACCGCGCGGCTCGTGATCGACTCGACGATCGCGACGCCGTGGGGCGTTCGCGCGCCGCTGCTCGAGCTCGGCGCGCACGTCGTGGTCGGCAGTCTGACCAAGGCGCTCGGCGGCCGCGACCTCGCGCTCGGCGGCTACGTCGCGACGAACGACGCGCCGTTCGCGAACCAGCTGATGGATCTGGTCGCGATGCGCGGCGGCATCCTCGACGACGATCGTGCGCGCCGCGTCGCCGAGCATCTCGACACGGCTCGCGAGCTCCACGCACGGCGCTGCGCGACGGCCGCGCGCGTGGCCGCGGCGCTCGTGGCACATCCTCGGATCGAGCGCGTGTTCCATCCGAGCCGGCCGGATCATCCCGACGCCGCCGTGATCGCGCGCGACTACGTGCGCACCGGCGCGTTGCTCGGCTATCGCGTGCGCGATGCCGACGAGCGTGCGCATCGCGCGCTCGCCGATCGCCTGGTGTCGACGGGCGTGCCGCGCTTCGCGCTGTCGTTCGACGGGCTCGCGACCAAGGTCAACCATCACCGCACGGTCAGCGAATACTTCACGCCCGCCGAGACCGTCGCGTCGCTCGGCATCGATCGGTTGATCCGCCTCGGCATCGGGCTCGAAGACGCCGATGATCTGATCGCGTGTCTATACTGGTCGCTGCGTTGACCGATCTTGCAGCCGCCGGCGTCCCGCTCGATCGCATGCGCTCGTGGGGCGAGCTCGTCACGTCGGGCGCGCTCGCGCGCACGCTGACGCGGCTGTGCGTGGTCGTCGCCGATCGGCTCGCGCTCGGCTACCGCTTGACGCCGAGCACGCTCGAGATCTCGATCGACGGCGTCGCGAACGCGATCGTGTTGCCGGATCCGGATCGCGACGTGCTCGGCGCGGTCGGCGACGTGCTCGGCCAAATCAACGAGCACCTCGGCGACGACCAGCTGTTGCTCGTCGCCGGCTATCGCATCGTGCTCGCCGATCCGCGCCAGGTGCCCACGGATCGCCTCGCGCACATGACGCCGCGGATCACGCGCGGTCCGCTGATCGAGCGCGAGCTCGCCGCGCTTCCAACGATCGAGATGCCGTTGCTCGGCGAAGACGGCAGCCTCGCCGGGCTCGTCGCCGCGTATGTCGAGCGGCTCGCGCGATTCGCCGGCGATGACAACGTCCATTGCGAGCCGCGATGGACGCAGGACCCGAACGCGCTCACGTTCACGCTGTCGTGGCGCTCGCCGCAGGGCGGTGGGTTGCAGGTCACGGTGCGCGTGCCGCTGCGCGAGACCGCAAACGGCCCCGCCATCGATCCGCAACCGATCTTGGACGCGCTCAATCGCTTCGGCGCCGGCTTCGACGATGACGAGCGCGAGGCGCATCTCTATCGCGTCGCGACCAGCGCCGATCGCGTCGATATCGCGCGGCTCGATCGCACGACCGCGGCGGAGCTGCGGCGGCGCGGCGAGCTGGTCGAGCATCCGGCGCAAGACGTCTTGCGCGCGCTCGCCGATGCCGGCTTCGAGCTGTCGTGGCTCGGCCGCGATCGCACGTGCCACGCGTTTCACCAGCGCGAGCTCGCGACGCGGTTCGGCATGCTCGCGACGTCGGCCGGCATCGCGCTGCCGGCGCGCGAGGCGCGCTACGTCGACGCGCCGCTCGCGAGCATCATCGCCGAGCTCAACGCAGGGCTCACCGGTAGCGCGCATCGCGTAGTCGCCGTCGTCGGCGAGCCGTTCTTCTACAACACGCGCCTCGTGTTGCTCGATCGCGCGTGGTGCGCGTATCTGCCGCTGCTCGCGCGCACGGGCAACCTCGAGCCGGGCTGCATCACAGATGCAGATCTCGCGGCGATCGACATCGTGCTCGGCGAATATCCGGCCGCGGAGCTGCCACCGGCGCCGCCGCGCTTGCCGGCGCTCGAGGAGCTCGTGCGTAGCGAGAACATCCTCGGCCATGATTTCAAGTGCTCGGCCCGACCGTCGGATCTCGGCGAGCTGATCGAAGAGCTCGCGCGCTTCGCGCGGCTTGCCGTCGAGGTCGGCAGGTGCACGCCGACCGGCGACGACTTCGCGTTCGCGGTCACGTGCCGCGGCGAGCTCGCGACGATCACGCTCGGGAACGAGAAGTACGCGAACGTCGGGCCGATCTTGGACTACGTCAACGCGCGGATCGGCGCGCGCACGCCGCGTCACCAGCTCTATCTGTTTCGCAGCGGCACGTGGGGCGGCGGTGTCGTGCGCGCGACCGACGACGAAGCGGCCGCGTTGCGCGCCGCCGGTTACGTCGCGTGATCGCCGAGCTGTTGGCGCACGCGACCGCGCACCCCGACGATCGCGACGCGTTCCTCGTGCTCGGCGATGCGCTCGTCGCCGCCGGCGACCCGCGCGGCGAGCTCGTGATCACACAGGCGCTCGGCGGCGCCCCGGCGCGCGAGGCCGAGCTACTCGCCGCGCATCGTGCCGCCTTGCTCGGTCCGCTCGCGACCGTGCCGGCGCGCGAGCTCGGCCTGAGCTGGCGCTACGGCTACGTGCGGTCGGTGCGGCTCGGACCGCCGCGCCAGACGTCGCGCGACATCGTCGGTCAGCTCGATTTTCACGATCTGATCGTGCGGCTCGCGCGCATGCCGGGCAATCAGCTCGTCGACACCGTGGTCGTCGCCGCGGTGCCGAGCGGCGCGCGGTCGTGGCAGCGCGGCATCATCGCGATCCGATCGCACGGCTTGCCGCCGAACGTGACGCGGCTCGAGCTGCTCGGAGACGGTCACGAGCTCGGCATGCGCGGCGCGCCGCTGGCTCCCGCCGAACCCGCGCTGCGCGGCGTGCGCGAGCTCGCGATCGCGATGCGTGGGATCTCGCTCGTCGGGCTCGAGCTGCCCGCGCTGCGCGTGCTCGAGCTGACGGCGCCCGGGCTCACGCAAGACGACGCGCTCGCGCTCGCCGCGGTCGCGTGGCCCCGGCTCGAGCGACTGGCGATCCACGTCGGCGAGCCGGGCGAGCGCGGTTGCGACATCACGCCCGGCCGCATGCGCGCGCTGCTCGAGTCGCTGCGCGTGCCGGCGCTGCGTCACCTCGGCCTGTGCGCTGCCGGCTTCACCGACGAGCTCGTCGCGATGCTCGCGACCTGCCCGCTGTCGCGCCAGCTCGAGTCGCTCGATCTTTCGGGCGGCACGTTGAGCGACGCCGGCGCGGGCGCGCTGCGCGCGTTCACGCACCTGCGCGAGCTCGACGCGAGCCACGCCTATTTGACGCCGCACGTGCGCGAGCAACTCGCGACGCTCGGGCCGCGTGTCGTGCTCGGTGATCCGCAGTCGCCCGACGACGATTTTCGCCGGCCGATCGACTAGCGCAGCAGCTTGCCGAGCCGCGGATTCGTCGCGCGCCGCCACAGCCAGCCGTCGAGCACGTAGTGCGTGAGCTGCGGCACCGCGAGTAGCGGCGCGATCACGAGCGCGAGCTTGCCAAGGTCGAAGCCGCCGCCGAACAGCCACGGCCGGTCGTGCCACAGCGTGTGGTCCCACAGCAGCTCCTCGACGTACGCGATCGCCCACAAGCTCGCCAGGAATACGAGCACGCCGCGGCGGTGACCCAACAGTCGCGCGGTCACGCCGCGCTGCGATTCGCGCTCGCGCGCCGCGTTGCGCGCGTAGACGTAGACCAGCGCCATGTACGGCACGCCGTGGATGAAGACGTTGGTGATCGTGAACGCGTAGTCGCTGTCGGTCGCGACGATGCCGACGTACCAGCACGCCGCGGTCGTCGCGACGATCATGTGCTTGCCCCAGTTCGCGTTGCGCTGCGCGATCGCCCGCGCGACGTAGAGCGCGAGTGCGATCACGTACGCGACGCCGAGCGCGCTCGCGAGCCAGCTCGGGATGCCGGACACGAAGTCGCCGTCGAGCATCCAGCTGAAGTGCCGTGGCAAATGCGCGTGCCACCACGCCAGCGGATAGATCGTCGCGAGATAGATCGTCGCGCCGTCGAGCCAACGGCCACCGCGTTCGCCGCACCGCGCGCGATACATCATCACCCAGCCGTATTGCTGGCGGACGAAGTGAAAGACGGCGAGATACGCGATCGCGCGCCAGAACGCGAGCGGGCCTCGCGCGTAGAGCGCGACGCCTGCGGCAAACGCGAGCACCGGCACGAGGCCGTAGAGCAGTGGCCGTCGCCGCAGCTCGGCGGGATCGAGATAGACGACGAACGCGGTCGACCAGACGTGCGCGACGTCGACGAGCAACACGCCGGTGATCCACGACCACCGCGTCGCGTCGCGATACGGCAGTGCGAGCGCGATCGCGATCGCGACGATCGCCGTGCCGCCGAACACCGCGAGATCGACGCGGCGCGAGAATAGCCACGACTTCACGCGATCACCTCGCGCGCGGCGCGCAGGCCGTGATCGAACGCCTCCTCGAACAGCGCGAGCCCGCTGAGATCGGTGTGCGCGAAGTGGATGGCGCCGGCTTGCACGCGACGCGCGGCGAGCGCCGGGCTCCACATGCTGCCGACGCGCGGGCGGATCATGCCGTGGCCCCAGAACGCGACGTCGATCGTCTCGACGCGATCGCGCACGTCGGGATGCGCGCGCTCGAGGTCGGCGAGGATCGTCTCGGCCCATTCGGCGTAGCCGGCGCCGGCGAGCTTCTTGCGAACACTCGCGGCGTCGTCGTCGGCGAACGCGTAGTACCAGGTCCACACCGTCGGGCCGCGATCGCGGCCGCGCTGGTGCGTCGCGCTGACGTAGCCGAGGCTCGGGCTGTCGCGAAACACGTTGTCCCACGCCGGCGGGCAGCCGCGGCCGCGCTCGATCGGTCGCTCGCGGAGATGCACGTTGGCGACGACCCACGCGCCGTAGTCGCCGTGCGGTTGACCGCGACGCGACCTGACGACGCGATCGGCGACGAACGTCGGCGTCGCGACGACGATCGCGCGCGCGTGGATCGCGATCGGCCCGTCGCGATCGATCGCCGTGATCGTGCTCGTCGCGTCGTCGATATCGACGACGGTCACGCCGGGCTCGATCGTCGCCGCTGTTGCGAGCTGCGCGACCAGCGCCGCGTTGCCGTTCGGCCACGTGATCACGGTCTGCGACGCGAGCCCGGGCCCTTTCTGGCGCGCCGCGAAGTAAAAGACGCCTGCCCACGCGCTCGTCGTCGCGGCCGTCAACGCGTAGTCGTCACGGCAGCCGTAGTCGCACAGCCAGCGCAACCGCGGCGAGGTCAGGCGATGGTCGTCGAGCCACGTCGCGAACGAGATCTGATCGAGCGCGGTCACGCGCGGATCGTCGGTCGCGGCCGAGCGCGGGATCGCGAATGCACGGCGACCGCGGTCGTCGCGCCAGGCCGACCAGCCGTCGATCAGCTTCTTGAATGCGTCGAGCTGGCGCCGATCGTCGGCGCTCGCGCCGGCATCGAGATACAGGCCCTCCCACCAGCGGCCGGCGTACCACACGCGCTCTTCGGGCTCGCGGCAGCGCAATGCCTCGTCGACGATCGGCGTGCCGTCGGCCGCGTGACCCTCGAACGCGTTCATCTCGTCGAGCAGCGGCACGATCTGGTCGTCGTTCGACTGTGGCGCGACGATGTAGTGCGCGCCCCACGGATACGGCGTGACGTCGGAAACGCCGCCGCGCGCGGTGCCGCCGTAGACGTCGTCGAGCTCGAGGATCGTCGACGCGACGCCGCGGCGCCGCAGTTGCCACGCGCATGCGAGGCCGGCGACGCCGCCGCCGATGATCGCGACGTCGAGCTCGCGCGTGCGCGACGGTTTCGGCACGGCGCCGTCGCGGACCAACGCGTGGCCGCGCGTCATGCCGGGCTCGAGCAAGCGACCGGGCGGCAACGCGCGATCGTGCGAGCGACACGCGAGCTGTGCCGCGATCGGCGCGCCGAGCAACATCGCGACGAACTCGCGTCGCGTCGGCGTCATCGCCTCATTCCCATCGCCGCCACTCGCGCTCGTAGTAACGCACGAGCGCTTGATTATCGAGCTGGTTGATCTCGACCGGGACGTGCGTCTCGTCGGCGGGGAACTCGAACATCGCGGCGAGCGCCTGATCGTTCAAGAACCGTAGCTTCGGCGGCACGTGGGTCGGCGGGTCGAACGCGTGCGTGCGCGCGAGCACGTACCCCCACACGCCGAACGACGGCACCGTGACCTGATACGGCTG
This sequence comes from Kofleriaceae bacterium, assembly GCA_036490255.1. Taxonomy (GTDB): domain Bacteria; phylum Myxococcota_A; class Polyangia; order Haliangiales; family Haliangiaceae; genus JABFXX01. The sequence continues at coordinate 10,619 of DASXEF010000436.1, read as the reverse complement.
CACGCTCAGTCCCGCCGCCGCCATCGTGTCGGCGATGCACCAGTACGATCGCCGCGCGAACAGCGGCGACGTCGCCTGAACGACGACGGCGCCGGTCGGCGCGAGATGTGCTCGCACGCGGCGATAGAACAGCTTCGTGAACAGCTTGCCGAGCGCGAACGTATTCGGATCGGGAAAATCGACGACGATCGCGTCGTACGTGCCGGGATGTGCGTCGAGCCAGACCAGCGCGTCGTCGTTGATGACGGTCACGCGCGGATCGGCGAACGAGTGATGGTTGAGCTCGGCCAGCGCCGGAAAGTGCACCGACAGCTGCGTCATCGCCGGATCTAAGTCGACGAGCGTCGCGTGCTCGACGGTCTTGTAGGTCAGGACCTCGCGCAGCGCGAGCCCGTCGCCGCCGCCGAGGATCAGCACGTTCTTCGGCGGCGCGTCGGCCGCTGCCATCACCGGATGGACGAGCGCTTCGTGATAGCGATATTCGTCCGCCGACGAGAACTGCAAGTTGCCGTTCAAGAACAGCTGGAACCCGGCCTTGCCGTGCGTGACGACAATGCGCTGATACGTCGTCTGCTTCGTGTAGACGACCGGATCGGCGTACTGCTCGTCTTCGGCCCACGTCGTGAAGTAATCGGCGATCACCACGCCGCCGATCATCGCGATCAGCACGATCGCGCCGCGCACGCGCAGGCCGAACGCGCGCTTGCCGAGCTGCGGCGCGAGCAGCCACGTGCCCCACAGCGCGACGACGGCGTTCGCGCAGCCCATCGCGAGCGACGACCGCACGAGCCCGAGCTTGGGCACGAGCACGAGCGGAAACATCAGCGATGCGGCGAGCGCGCCGATGTAATCGAACGTCAACACGCGTGAGATCAGATCCTTGAACGCGACCTGACCTTCGAGCAGGCGCATCAAGATCGGCAACTCGAGGCCGACGAGCACGCCGATCGCCGCGACGAACGCGAGCAGCACGACCTGGAAGTGGACGACGGTGCCGAAGCACAAGAACAACACCGGCGCCGACAAGCCGCCGACGATCGCGACGGCGAGCTCGATCTCGATGAAGCGCCGCGCGAGCTGGCCGTCGAGCTTGCGCGACACGTACGCGCCCAGCCCCATCGCCGACAGGTACAGGCCGATGACGAGCGAGAACTGCGTGACCGAGTCGCCGAGCAAATAGCTGCCGAGCGTGCCGGCGAGCAGCTCGTAGACCAGACCGCAGATCGCGACGACGAAGACGTTGAGGTACAGCGCCGTCGCGGGGATGGTTTCAGCTGCCGCTGGTGCCGGAGATGGCGGCGGCGATGATGAGAGAGATTCCAATGAGCACTCCTGCCATGATCACCGCGAGCGCGACGTTCTGATCCTCTTCGATCTCTTTCTTGACCGAGAACGGCGCGATCTTGGTCATCAACCAAAACGCGATCGCGAACACGACCAGGCCGATCCCGGCGAAGACCGCCGACGAGACCACCGCATCGCCCATGTTTCCGAGCTTCATTATTTCCCTCCGTGATAGCCGGTGTGCCAGAAGTGATACGAGCGATAGCCGCCCGGTGATGCACGCACGCTCGCCGGAATCTCGTCGCGCTCCGGCGCGGTGAGCTCGCGCTGCGAGTATGCGAGCCCGCCGTAGCCGGCGACGACGAGGCCCGAGAAGATCATCATGACCGTCGCGAGCGCGGGCCGTTTCGGCCGCGGCACCGGCGGATTGTCGGCAGGGCGTTCAGTCATTGGAGCTCTTTCCCAGTGCGCTGATGATCGCCGCGATCGCCAGGAACACGCCGCCGAACATCAGCACGATGAGCCCGATCGGCGTGAACGGCGGCTTGCCGGCGCTGCTGTTCTCCCACCGCCGCTTCTCGTGCAGATACGAGATCAACCCGACGATCGACAGCGGAAACCCGAGCACGAACATCGCGAGCGCGAGATGGCCGAAGCGAAACACGCCCTGGCGGACCTCGACGTGGACGGTCTCGTTGCGCACCGGGCCGCTCTGGCCCTCGAAGCGGATCATGTACGTGCCGGCGGGCTGCGGCCCGACGTGCAGCGTGTCCTCGCGCGAGCCTTCGGACCACGAGTCGCCGTCGTCGACGCCGGAGTAGTACTCGATGTTCGACTCGAGGTTGACGACCTGCCCGTTTGCTTGATCGACCAGATCCGACGCGACGTAGACCCAGTTGTTGTTGAGCGACGGCGCGTGAAAGATCAGCTCGATGTTCTGGCCGCCGGCGAGCTGGAACGGATCCGAGAAGATCACGTTCGGCTCGGGCGCATCCGAGCCGGCCGGCGATGCCGAGCCGACACCGATCAGCGCGGTCGTGACATCGGGGATCGCACACGCGGCGCCGAAGTCGATGCGAACGCTGCCCGCAGTTGCCGCGCACAGCGGACCGACGACGAGCTCGTCGTCGGAGCCGTGCGTCACGACGTCGGCGTAGCTCGCGTCGGACGAGTGAATGTTGCAATTGTCGAGCGCTTGCACGAGCACGCGCAGCTCGCGGCATTCGGCGATGTTCGCGAGCGCCGGCGGCAGGTCCGCGAGCGGCACCGCTGTGGCCGAACCGGCACCCGGCGGCGCTTGCGTCGTGAACGTGAGGTCTTGATCGAGCTTGCGATCGTCTTTCGCGGCGATCGAGAACACGATGCCGGCGAGCAAGAGCAGCAAGAACGCGATCGACATCACCGCCGACGCGGACGTCCACGCGTCGGGTTGGTTCGGCGCGATGCCGTCGGGATGCGGCAAGTCGACCGGCGTGCCGTGAAACGCGTGCTCGACCTCGTGCGGCGTCAGGTACGTCGACAGCGACCAGTTCTCTTCGGTCTCCGACGCCTCGCGCGACAGCATCGCAGGCGGCGCGACGTAGTCGTCGGAGCTGACGGTCTCGCCGACCTTGACCTGCCAGTAGACTTCGCCGAGCACCTGATCGACGCGCAGCTCCGCGTTCTGGAAGTGGCGGAACTTCACCTTGTCGTAGACCGGCGCGAGCACGCCGGCATCGACCGCGCCGCTCGCGATCGGCTGGACGTAGCTCCAGTGACCGTCGGATTCGACGAGCCAGCGAAACCCGAGCTCGGGCCGATACAGCAGGTACTCCTCGAACGGCCACCACGAGCCGTCGACGTACGCGCTGCGCTGGAGATAGCCGATGACGGTGAGCTCGCCTTCGATGAACGTGCCCTTGCTGCCGAGCGGGATCGCGAGCTGCGGCTTTTGCTTGAGCACCGACAGCACCGCGAGCGCCGGGCTCGCGAGATCCAACAGCGCGTTGCAGTGCGTGCACACCGCGCGCTGCGACTGATCCGCGGCGCGCAGCTCGATCGGCGCGTTGCAGTTCGGGCACGCGAGCCGCTTCGATTTGATCGTCTCCGTGTGCGGCGGCTCGACCTCGCCGCCCGACAGCTTCAAGTCGGCGAGCGGGACCTGCACGCCGACGTAGATCGCCGGCGGATCGTCGCCGTCGCCGTAGTCGATCGTCGCGAACGCGCCCTTGCCGTCGGACAGATCGGCGTAGTGAAACGTCTCGTTCGGCACGAGCTTGAACGGCAGCTCGCCCTTCGCCGCGATGTACGTGCCGCTCGTCGCCTCGGCGACGGTGAACGGATGATTCCCGCCGCGCATCGGCACGTCGACGACGTGACCCGGCGCGAGCTCGCGCAGATCGATCGGCTTCCACGTCGGATCGACGAACGTCAGGTAGTAGCGGCCCTGCGCTTCGGCGAGCCAACCCCAGCGGCCGCTGTCGAAGCGCGCGTACCACTCCTGCCAGATCCCGCCCTGCGCGTGACGGATCTGCGCCATGCCGACGAGCATGAAGCTCGCGTTGCCGAAGTGACCCTCGCTGAACAGCTTCAATGGGGAGTCGATCGGCATCAGATCGGCGACCTTGCCGAGCGTCTCGAGCCCGCGATCGGTCCGCTGCACCGCGGCGTTGCAGTGGCTACAGATCCGGACGAACGAGTCGTCGAACCGGAACTCGATCTCGGCGCCGCAGTTCGGGCACGACGTCTTCAAAGCGCCACCAGGGCGCAGCGTACACTAGCGAGGGCCGGCGTCGGTGAGCATCGCGCTCGCCAAGTTGCTCGCCGTGATCCCGGTGCCGCTCGGCGGATTCTTGTCGAAGTAGCCGTTCGAGAAATCGCCGGTGACCGCCGCCGTGGGGTCGACCTGGATGCTGTTCGAGAACCAGTTGTTGGACGTGAAGTCGGCGTTCGTGCCGGCGTAAAACATCACGCCGTAGACCGACGTGCTGATGTTGGTGTGCGTGATCGACAGCGTCGGGCTGCCGTCTTCGAAGTGCATGTCGCAATGCGTGGTGTCGCTCTGACCTTGCGGCTCGCCGAGCCACGTGTACGCGACGTCGATGTTGCCGCCTTCCGACGTCAACAGATCGCCGACCACGCGCGAGAGCTCGCTATCGCGCAGCATGATCGAGCCGTTCGATTGCACGTCGATGTTGCCGCCGGTGTACTCGGCGTAGCTCATCGTCACGCTGCCGCCGGTGTGAACCGTGAGGAAGCCCCACGTATCGCTCGCGAGCCCTTCGATCGTGACCGTCGATCCCTTCACGCCGGCGATCGCCAACGCGCCGTCGACCGTGATCGACGCGCTCGAAGCGACCTCGACCGTCGAGCCGGCCGCGACCGTGATCGTCACGCCGTTCGGGATGTCGATCGATGCGGTGATCCGGATCTGCCCGCTCCACGTCGCGTCGCCGGTCGGCGAGCCGTTGATCGTCGTGATCGATCCGCCGCCGCCGCCGCCGCTGCCGCTGCCGCTGCCGCCACCACCGCCGCCACCGTCTGCCGAGACCGACATCGAATCGTTGCCGCACGCGGCGAGGAGCAAGAACGCGACGGCGAGCTTCATGCCGCCGAGTCTATCGCGCCGCAGGGCCCGCCGGCGGGATGACCGACGACGGCGATCCGGGATTCACCATTGCAGCGGCAACACGGAGGGCCAGCGCGACGATCGTCATCGTCGGGTTGTGGCCGCTCGACGTCGGAAACAGCGAGCCGTCGGCGGCGTACAGGTTGCCGAGGTCCCAGAATTGCCCGTCGTTGTTCGTCACCGACGTGGTCGCGCTCGTGCCCGAGCGCAGCGTGCCCATCACGTGCTGCGATCCCGGAATCGCGTCGCGCGGCGCGATGAACGCGTACTTCGCGCCGGCCGAGCCGAAGATCTGGATCAACTTCGGCTCGTAGAACGATCCCGCGCTGGTCTCGAACACGTGGTTCGAATACGTGCAGCGCGCGACCGGCAAGCCGTCGAGATCGACGATTGCGGGATCCAAGTCGACGACGTTCGTGGTCTGCGGCGCGTCCTCGGCCTGGATCACCAGGATCATCACGCGATCGCGACCGGGGCTCTGGCGCAGCAGCTTCTTGTACATCGCGCCGTTCCACTTGCCGGGATAGAGCTGCGTCAGCACCTCTTGGTAGAAGCCGCCCTCGCCGATCGGCAAACCACCGCCGCTGATCTCGACGATGCCGCCGAGCGGATGATCCGGATCGTTCGGCACGCCGCGGAAATCGGCGAAGCCGTGATCGACCGTGCGGCCGCGATAGCCGTGTACGCGCTCGTCGAACACGCCGAGCGAGATCGTCTGGTAATGGAACATCAAGTTGCGGCCGACCATCCCGCTCGAGTTGCCGAGGTTGCCCGACAGCAACAGCAGCCGCGCGTCTTCGATCGGGCTCGCCGCAAGCACGTAGCGATCCGCCGTGTACGTGCCCGGGCTGCCGTCGGGCTCGATCGTCGAGATGCTCGTCACCGACATGCCGCTCGTGTTGATCTTGACCACGCGCGTCTCGGCGTGGAGCTGGCAGTTGCCCGACAGCAGCGCCTTGCGCAGGCCGGTGACGGCAGAAGATCCTTTCGCGTTCGTCGGGCACGGATAGCCCGAGCAGAACCCGCAATCGCTGCACGCGGGCCGGCCGTCGTACGGGATCGAGTTCACCGCGGTCGGATACGGGAACATCGTGTAGCCGAGCTGCGACAGGCCTTGGCCGACGATCGTGCTGCCGTACATCGCGGCGCCCGGCGGCATCGGATAGTCGCTCGAGCGCGGGCCTTCGAACGGGTTCGCGCCGCCGGTACCTTGCACGCCGCACAGCCGCTCGCCCCACGCGTAGAACGGCTCGAGCTCGTCGTACTGCACCGGCCAGTCGGCGAAGCTCGCGCCGGGAATGTCGAGCAGCGTGCCGAACTGAAAATCGGTCGGCTGGAACCGCGGCATCTTGAGATCGGCGTGCAGCCCGCCGCCGCCGACGGTTTTTGGCAAGCCCTGCACGTTGCCGACGCTCAAGCGATCGCCGTCGGTCGGCGCGGTGCGCCACGACCGCGGATCGACGCGCGTCTGCACCTCGATGAAGTTGCGATGCTCGATCTTGAGCTCGTCGTTCGAGAACACCGGCACCGGTTGCTGCGTCGGATCGTCGAGGTTGTTCAAGTGACACGGGCCGGCCTCGATCACGAGGACCTTGAGCCCGTTCGTCGCGCACACGTACGCGACGGTGCCACCGCCTGCCCCCGAGCCGATGATGCACACGTCGAACTGCGACAGCGACGCGTTGCCGTAGAGCGTCTGCCTCAAAACGACTGGCCTCCCAGAAACGCCGCGACGAGCGACAACACCTGCTCGACGTCGTCGGTCAGCGGCTCTGGATCGCTCGCGTTCGCGGTCGTGAGCGGCGAGTCTGCGCGTTCGGCGTACGCGGTGCCGTTCCACGCGCTGTAGCCGAGCGGCAAGCTGTCGCCTTCGAAGTGGACCATCTTCCAACCACTGCCGCCGGGATTGCCGCCGTACTCCGGCGCGCAGAACGCGGCCTGCGTGACGAGGTCGAGCATCAGCTGCTGAAACTCGGGATCGGAGTTGTCGAACGCGACCTGAAATTGCGCGGCCGTCATGTCGAATACCGACGTGGTGGAAGCGGCGATCGCGGCAGCGAAGCCGGCGACGAGCTGATCTTTGATCGCGACGGCCGGCCCGACGATCGCGTCGTTCGCGGTGGTGCCGCCTTGCACGGTCAGACGCCACGCCGCTTCGAGCACGCGATCGAGCTCGACCCACGTCGCGAAGTTGTTGTCGGGAAACATCGTCGATGCCGCGCCGGTCGTCGGATCCGGAAACGGCTGACGTCCGGAATACGGACCACTCGCGTAGATCGCCGGCGGCGTGACGTCGAACGCGTGGATCAGCCGCTCGATGAACGTCGCGGCGCCGAGATCCGCGCCGCCGGGTTGATCGTCGCGCGGGATGATCACGTCGGCGAGGCCGTTCAGCATCGCGAGTTGCTCGGCGGTAAACGTCGCGTCGCCGGATCGCGTGCACGCCGGCAATTTTGTGAGCGCGTAGCTCGCTCCCACCATTCGCAACCACGTCCGCCGCGACACGATCACGTTCGCACCGTATCATCTCCATCGTGTTCTCCACGACGTTTCTCGGCCATCAGGGTTGGGCGTTTCAGAGCGTGAAGGCGGCTCTGTTAGTCGATCCACTTCTCGTCGAGGATTTCGGCCACGCACAAGCGCTCGAGTACCGCGTGTTTCCGCCGCGCGTGTGGACGCCGAGCGCGATGCCGAAGCTCGATGCCGTGATCCTCTCGCACGAGCACGACGATCACTTCGACATCCCGTCGCTCGCGAAGCTCGATCGCAAGATTCCGATCTATCTGTCATCGCGATCGTCGAGCGCGGCGCGAACGATCCTGGCCGAGATGGGCTTCACGGTGCATTTGCTGTCGCCCGGTGTCGCCGTGAAGTTCGGCGATCTCGAGGTCACGCCGTTCGTCGGCGATCACGTCGAGACCGGCACCGGCGACGAGTGGGACACACTGCCGTTTCTCGTGCGCAGCACGGAAGGCCACGGCTGCTTCTTCTCGATGGTCGACATTCCGATCACGCAGCAGCACATCGAATGGGCCGCGGCGCGCGCGATGAAGCCCGGCGTGCTGAGCTGGACGAACAACGCCATGGACTGGAGCCACATGGCGAGCTACCTGTCCGAGCGGTTGGATGCGACGCAGAAGTGTCTGATCGACATGGGCGTCGGCCACAAGCTCGTCACGCAGGTCTGGGGCGTGCCGCTCGCGATGGTGATGTGCGCCGGCGGCTTCGCGTTTCACGACGAGCTCGAGTGGCTCAACCGCCGCGTGTTCTGCGTCGACACCGATGCGGTGTGCGCGCAGATGGCGAAGCTCTACAAGACCGAGCGCTTCGTCTCCGGCATCCCGGGCCAGACGTTCGTGATGCAGGCGAACAAGCTCAAGTCGGTCGAGCCGAGCGCGCCGTTCCTGACGACGCTGCCGCGCGACGCGTGGCCGGCGCGCGCGAAAGTTCCGGGCTCGCCCGTCGAGGCCGAGTTCGCACCCGCGACGAGCCGCGAGCTCGCGCCCGGCGAGCTCGAAGCGCTACCGGCCGCGCTCGACATGTTCGCGCGCGCGCTCGTCGGCGGCATGATGTTTCGCTCGCTGTGCTCGCTGCTCGACAGCGAGCTCGACGGCCGCACCGCGACGTTCGCGTTGATCTTGCGCGACGGCGAGCGCAAGCACGCGTTCGTCTACGAGCCGTCGGCGTGCCGCTTCGTCGCCGCGGAGATGGACGGGCTCGACAAGCGCGTGATCGCCGGCTTCGAGTGCTGGGCCGCCGACTTCGCCGCCGTGCTCGCGAGCCGGCTCGGTCCGATCGCGCTGTCGTTCAATCGCTCGCGGCTGTGGAACCACGCGAAGCGGTTTCGGTTCGATATCTTCCCGGACTTGTATCGCGTCAGCCATCCGCTGCGCTCGCCCGAGTCGTATCTCGCGACGTATCGCAAGCTGTGGGCACAGGCGAAGGCGACCGAGCCGGTGTTCTTCGCGAAGTGACTCAGTAGAAGAAGTGCTGGCCGCAGACGGTCGCGCGATACGTCGTCGCCGTGCTGCCGTTGAACGCGCCGATCCACAGCCAGTAATTCGAGCTCGGCATCACGCCGAACTCCGCGAGCTCGCCCGACGTGTCGCTCGTCGTGTTGCTCGCGATGACCGGTGTCATCGTGTCCGCTTCGAACACGATGTAATCGAGGTCGCTCGACGTGCCGTCCCAATCGAGCCGGATCGCGAGCTCGTTCGTCGTGTCGTCGGTCGAGAATTCGTAGGTGTCGCGGTCGAGATACTGATCGCTCGTGGCGGTCGCGTTCGCCGAGCCGGCGATCATGTAGAAGTTGCCGGCGTTGACGCTGATGTTGCTCGACTCGGCGGTGTTGCCGCTGATCATCGAGAACGACGGATCCTTCGTGTAGTCGACCGCGATCACGCCGTTCGTCGCATCGTTTGCTTCGCTGTAGCTCGGGCTCGTCAGCGCGGTGCACGCCGGCATCGGCGAGAGCCGCACGCGATAGCCGATCGATCCCGACAGCGCGCCGGTGTCGTAGAGGATGACCTGCATGTTGTACGTGCCCGGCGCGAGCGGCGCGACGTAGGCGCCGTGATCCGAAAGCGTCGGATCCCACTGGCCGACCGCGGCGATCCGCGGCGTCGCATCGGTCGTGAGAAATTGAATTGCAACATCGTGGAGCTGATCGATCCCGTCCTCGCCGACGATCTGCACGAGCAGCGGGTTCATCGCCATCTCGGTCTCGATGTCGACGCTGTACGTGTCGACGTCGACGATCCCGAGTGCGGCGTTCTGATGGCCGCCGTCGAAGGCGCCGCAGACGTGCGCCTGCTGATCGGTGACCGTGAGATTTGTCATCTCGGCCGCGCTGCCGTTATCGGCATCGTCGGTCTCCGTGTAGTCACAGGGCGAGGCGTTATCGCCACAGGCTGCGAGCGCGAGCGCGATTCCGACGAGCGCGAAGCTTGGGGCCTTCATCCGAGTGCGGACACGGTACTCGAATCGAGATAGACTCGCGAGCCTGATGACGCGCTCAGTGTGGTGGCTCATGTTGGCAGCGACGCTCGCTGCGTGCATCGACGGGTCCGACGACAGCAGCCAAGCGGCAAAGCTCGGCGCGCCGGTTCCGCCGGCAACCGGATCCAACACGCCGCAGACGTGGCGGCCGATGACGACGCCGGTTCCCGCAAACTTCAGCCCGGCCGTGCCGCAGCTCATGCAAGACGGCACCGTCGTCGTGCAGAACTACGGCACCGATCACTGGTGGAAGCTCACGCCCGATGCGTTCGGCCAGTACGACGACGGCACGTGGACGCAGCTCGCCGACTCGGCGACCGACGGTCGCTCCGAAGGCTACTCGCCGCTGTTCGACGCGCAGGCCGTGCTCCCCGACGGCCGCATGATCGTCGAGGGCGGCGAATATCTGAACGACGGCGGTGGACCTTCCGAAGCGTGGACGTCCGAAGGCGCGATCTACGATCCGGTCGCCGACAAGTGGACCGCGGTCGCCCCGCCGACGGCGTGGGCCGCTGAAGAGAACGGTCTCGGCACCGGCACCGGCGGCACGATCGGCGATGCATCGGGCATCGTGCTTCGCGACGGCTCGTTCATGTTGTCGAACTGCTGCACGACCGAGCTCGCGAAGCTCGATCCGGCGACGTTGACGTGGACGACGGCCGGCAAGAACAAGGGCGACGTCAACGACGAAGAGAGCTGGTCGCTGTTGTTCGACGGCCGCATCGTCACC
>DASXEF010000418.1:0-9430 GCA_036490255.1 Kofleriaceae bacterium | reverse complement strand
CTCGCCCGTATGACCAAGCTCGACCTACATAGCGGAAACCCAGCGAATTACGCCGCCCGATTTATGTCGTGCGGTCGTAAGGGTTGGATTTCCGTCGAGAGCCAGACGGCGATCCCGGGAGGCCCTGCGCGCTGACCACGTTTACCACGTGATCGTCGCGTAGGCCGCCTGGAGAAATCCCGGCGGCCTTCGTCGTTTCGGGCCTGGCCATGTTTCTCGCAACTGATGATCTGGACTCCAGATCTTCAGTATCGGGAGTGGTGTGTTCTCTGACAACTGAATGATCTGGTGCTCGTACCTGCAAAGTACGAGCGCTCGTAATCCCGCTCTTGCGTAGTAGGTCTGCGCGCTCGGCTGAACCCCGAGAGGTCTTGGTTCGATTCCAAGGGGTGGGACGAATGGATCGCCGAACCGCTGCTTTGCAGCCAACGTCGATCCGCAAACCGGCGCTAACCGCGCCACCAATTCTGGGCCGCGCACGTGGCCGGCCGAAGGCAAACCCGGCCACGTGCACTTCTTCGCCGGTTCCTTTCACTTGCCCGCACACCGGGCCGGAGGTTGTCATGATGTTTTCGAAGTACTTCTCGCGAAGCGCGTCGCAGGTCGCGAACGCGGCGGGCGGCTATTGCTGGCCCGTCGATGACTGGACGCGACTCGACCGCTTCTTGATGCTCGGTAGCGAGGGCGGCACCTACTACGTCGGCGAGCGCGAGCTAACGCGCGCGAACGCCGAAGCAGTCGCGCGGTGCATTGCCGCCGACGGAATTCGTACCCTAGACCGGATCGTTGCTATTTCAGATACGGGACTTGCGCCCAAGAACGATCCGGCAATTTTTTCGCTCGCGATGACCGCCAAGCTCGGCGACGAGCCCACGCGGCGCGCGGCGTACGCCGCATTGCCGAAGGTCTGCCGCACCGGCACGCACCTGATGCACTTTGCGGAGTACGCGCAGTCGTTCGGCGGTTGGGGACGCGGCATGCGGCGAGCGATCGCCGCGTGGTTCAACGCGAAGCCGGCCACCGAGCTCGCCTACCAGCTCGCGAAGTATCAATCGCGCGATGGTTGGTCGCAGCGCGATCTGCTTCGCCTCGCGCACCCGCGCGCGGCGTCGCCGTCGCACGATCGCTTGTTCGCGTGGACCGTCACGGGCGAGCTGCCGCTCGGTTGCGAAAGCGACCCGGCGCTGGCATTGCCCGTCGCGATGCGCGAGCTGCGTGCATCGACCGATGCGAACGACGTCGCAACGCTCGTCGCGGATCGCAAGATCCCGCGCGAGTGCATCCCGACCGAGTGGCTCAAGCACGGCGCCGTTTGGGAAGCGCTACTGCCCGCCATGCCGATGACGGCGCTGATCCGTAACCTTGCCACGATGACGCGTGTGGGTTTGGTCACCCAGGCCTCGCTAGCGACTCACACGCTCGTGGACCGGTTGCGCGACCCGCGCAGTCTCGTCAAGGCTCGCGTGCACCCGCTGGCGCTCCTCGGAGCGCTCGCGACGTACAAGCAGGGCCGTGGCGCGCGCGGCGCGGGAACGTGGGTGCCGGTCGCGTCGATCGTCGACGCGCTCGACGCCGCGTTCTACGCGAGCTTCGGTCACGTCGAGCCCACCAACAAGCGAACGCTGTTGGCGCTCGACGTCTCGGGCTCGATGACGTGCGGAACGGTTGCCGGCATGCCCAATGTCTCGCCGCGGCTCGGTAGCGCGGCGATGGCGTTGATCACGGCGGCGACCGAGCGCGATCACGGCTTCGTCGGGTTCAGCACGAACCTGATCGAGCTGGCGATCTCGCCGCGTCAGCGGCTGGACGATGTGTGTGCGGCAATCGATCGGTTGCCGTTTGGAGGTACGGACTGCGCGCAGCCCATGCTGTGGGCGCAGAAGCACCGCGTCGATGTCGACACGTTCGTGATCTACACCGACAACGAGACTTGGGCGGGAGACGTGCACCCGGCTCAGGCTCTGCGGGCTTATCGTGACGCACGGGGCATCCCGGCCAAGCTGGTCGTGGTCGGGATGACGTCGTCGGGTTTCAGCGTTGCTGATCCCGATGACGCCGGCATGGTCGACGTCGTCGGTTTCGACGCGTCGGCACCGTCGGTCATCGCCGACTTCGCTCGCGCGTAGTGCACTACACGCTGATGTGAAGGCGCGGCCCCGCGACCGCTGCCGGTGGCAGAAATGCCACCGGTATTTGGGATCGAAGCTCAATGGTAGAGCGGCTGCTTGTTAAGCAGATGCGAGTCGGTTCGATTCCGACCGGTCCCTCCGCAGTGATCTCTGGTGAGACGACGATCTTGCGCTCTAAGAAGGCGCGAGATCCGTGTGCTCGGCCCACACGAATGCGGGGTTCGATTCCCTCCACTGCGACCGTTTTTCTAGCGTTAGCTCAGCAGCAGAGCGCTTGTTTCGGGAACAAGAGGCCGCAGGTGCGATTCCTGCCCGCTAGACGAGGTTTGCGGACGTAGCTCAGCCTGGTAGAGCACTAAATTCCCTTTGTCGTTCCCTCGTCCGCGCAAGCGGGCCGTTGATGGAGGGTTATCGATAAAACCGAAGGGGTCGTCGGTTCGAATCCGACCGTCTGCACGCATTTTTGCCCGCGGGTTGCGGGCCGATTGGAGATACGTGTCATGAGCACAGACCGCACACTCCTGCTCACGCAGGGCTACGAGCCGATCCAGATCATTTCGTGGCAGCGCGCGATCACGCTGCTCTCGCTCGACAAGGTCGATGTCGTCGAGGAGTACGACACGCAGATCCGCGCGGTCTCGGTCGCGATGCAGATTCCGGCCGTGGTCCGGCTGCGCAAGGCGGTTCGCCGTCACGCGAAGCCGGTGAAGTTCTCGCGCGTGAACATCTACGCTCGCGACAACCACCGCTGCCAGTACTGCGGCGTGACGTGCGGCGTCGACGAGCTGACGTACGACCACGTGGTTCCGCGCTCGAAGGGCGGCCAGACGACGTGGGACAACATCGTGTCGGCTTGCTACGCGTGCAACCGCGCGAAGTCGAACCGCACGCCGGGCGAGGCCGGCATGAAGCTGCTCAAGCTGCCGACGCGTCCGTCGTGGATGCCGTCGGTGCAGATCCGTGTGAGCGCGAGCTCGGTTCCGGACGCGTGGCGCGACTACGTGTACTGGACAGCCGAGATCGACCATCCGGGTGGCGGCAGCGACTGACTGAAAATGGCTCGAGCGAGCGATCGCTCGGGCCATTTACTTTTTCAGCGCGCTCGCGAAGAACGCCGAGTGGCCCGCGAGCTCGCCGACGTAGTCGCGAACGTCGTGTTTCGCGACCGGCGGCAGCTTCGCGAACGGCGTGACGTGCTCGTCGGGCACGTAGCGGAACGTGAAGTTCACGCGCCGCGTGCGGAAGCCTTCGATGTGCGGCGGCAGATCCAAGTCGAGCTTGTCGTCGACGCGCTGTACGCGATGCAGCAGATCGTCCTTCCAGCGCGGGCCGCCGAAGATCTGCAGCGAGTTGTCATCGAGCCATTGCGTGCGGACCGGAGGCGCATCCGGCGCGCCACGCCGCACGAACTGGAACCGGGCACGCTCGCCGAGCGAGAGCGACGCGACCGGGCCGGGCTCGAAGTCGCGATGCTCGCCGACGCGCGCCGCATCGACACCCGCGCGCTCGCCGTAGAAGTTCACCAGGCACGTGTTGAGATGCCAGCGCCGCGGCACGGTGCTCGGCGGAAATCCACTGCGCACGCGACGCTCGATCTCTTTGACGAGCCGCGCGAGCACCGGCGGAAACGGCTCGGCGGCGACCGCGACGTTCGACGTGCGTTTCGGCGGCTCGTAATAGCCGAGGCACGCGAACTGCCAGTTGCCGAGCCAGTACACCGGGCGGAGCAGGCCGCGCTGTTGTTTGCCGGGCGGTGGTGGCCGCTTCGTCGAGTAGCGTTGCTCCCAGATCGGATGCAACGCGCCGAGCCAAGCCTCGATCTCGACGCGAGATTTCGCGTCGATGAAGCTCGGCTCGTAGACGTAGCAGCGGTCGATCACGCGGCTGTTAGCTAGCACGCAACCGGTCTCGGGTGCGGCCGATAGCAGCGCCATGCTGAGCTGGATGTTCAAGCCGCAATGTGTCGCGTGCGGCACGGTCGGCGCGCCGATCTGCGAGACGTGCGCGACCTCGCTCGTCGAGCTCGGGCCCGCGTGCCCGCGCTGTGCCGAGCCGACCGGCGAGCGCGAGCTGATCTGCGCGCGGTGCATTCGCGCCCCGCTGCCGCTCGATCGCATCGTCGCGCCGTGGCGATTCGGCGGCCCGCTCGCGACGGCGATCCGCCGGCTCAAGTTCACGGGCGCGAGTCACATCGCGCGCGGCATCGCGCCGCTGTGGGCACCGCTGCTCGCCGCCGCTGCCGAAAATGCGCTCGTCGTGCCGGTGCCGCTGCATTGGCGACGCCGCTGGCGGCGCGGCTACGACCACGCGTGGCTGCTCGCGCTGCACGCGTGCGCGTTCGCCGGTCTGGCGGCGCCGCTACCGATGCTGCGCCGAGCGCGCGCGGCACCGCCGCAGAGCACGTTGCCCGCGTGGCATCGCGCCGAAAACGTGCGCGGCGCATTCGCCGTGGTGCCGCGTCATGCGGCGAAGCTCGCCGGCCGCGACGTCGTGCTCGTCGACGATGTCGTCACCACCGGCTCGACGCTCGCGTCCGCCGCACGCGCACTCCTCGACGCCGGAGCTGGCTCGGTGATCGGCGTCGCGCTGGCGAGGGCCTAGGAGAAAATCGATGAACCAGCTACGACTCGTTGCGATCTTTTTGTGCCTATCTGCGTGCAAGGACACGGTCTCGTGGGAGCACCTTCGCAACGAACATTGCTCCGCGATTTCGGATCTCCGTGCGACGACGCGATCGAGCGTCGCGCAGCTGAAAAGCGCGTTGTCGCTGTCGCTGTTTCGGCCGCTCGACTCGGGCGCGACCAACACCGACAAGTGGAGCTTCAACGACCACTGCAGGGAGCTCGAGCGAGACGTGCGCGACGTCGGTTTAAAGATCGACGGCTTCATCACCGGCAGCCGCGCGATCGTCACCGTCGGTAAGCAAGGCGAATTCGCTGGACTCAGCGATCGCTTCGAGGACGGCATGATGATGGTGGCGCTGTCGTTCTTTCAAGGCTGCGACGATGACCGGTCGGCACAGGTAGCCGCCGAAGATCTCGGCAAAGCCGGCACGGAAGTCGACGCCGCGTTCGAAGATGCGATCGACACGTGTCGCGCCGCGGGTTGGACGCCGCGCTAGGACTTTTCCGCGACCACGAACTCGATGCGATCGCCGACGCTCGCGTCGACCGCGATCTCGAGCCGATCGCGCGAGATGCCGTACTGGACGAGCCAATCGCGCACGAGCGCCGCGCGCGCCTTGTCTTTCGCGACGATCTTCACTTTGACCAACTCGGCGTGGGCACGCAGCGTCGCGCCGACCTGGCCGAGCACGCCGAAACTTGCGGGATCGATCTTGCCGCCCGCAAACGCGACTTGTTCGCCGAGCGCGAGCTTGCCTTGGCCGAGCGTGACGAGCGCGTTGCCTTGATCCGGGCAGCCGTCTTCGTCTTCGAAGCCGTTGACGGTCTCCGGCTCGTTCGGGCACTTGTCGCGGCGATCGGGAATGCCGTCGCCGTCGTTGTCGGGATCGGGGCAGCCGTCGGCGTCCTGGAAGCCGTCTTTGTCTTCGGCTTCGTTCGGGCACTTGTCTTTCGCGTCGGGAATGCCGTCGCCGTCGTTGTCGGGATCGGGGCAGCCGTCGGCGTCTTGGAAGCCGTCTTTGTCTTCCGGCTCGTTCGGGCAGCGATCGACGTCGTCGGGAATGCCGTCGTGATCGGCATCGCCGATCGAACGCGCGACTTGCAGCTCGGTGCGCGCGGAAGGCGCGACCGTGATCGTCACGATGCCGCGATAGCCGGCCGTGCCGATCGCGTCGGTGAGGCCGCGGCCGAACGCGGCGCCGATGTTGATGCGGTGATCGAGCTGGAAGTGCGCGCCGACGAGTGCTTCGGCGATATCGAGCGCGTTCGTGCTGCCGTCCATCTCGGAGACGCCGCCGGGCACGACCTCGCCGAACGCCTCGACGGAAAACGCCAGGTGCGGCGTCGCGTGCACGCCGATCGCGCCGCCCCAATCGAAGCCGCTCTTCTGCTCGATGTTGTTGTAATAGGCGGCGCCGCGAACTACGCCGCCGCCGTCGAGGTCGAGCGAGATGCGCGACAGCTGCCAGTGCAGCATCAGCACGCTGCGCACCTCGGGCTTCGCGCTGCCCGCGAACTCTTGGCCGTTTGCGGTCGGTAGCTCGAGCCCGACCGCGATGCCGGTTGCGAGATCGCCGGCCGGGCCGTGATAGCGCGAGAACAGCGCCTTGCCGTCGAGCTCGAGATCGCCGAACGCGGTCGCGCTGACCTCGGGCTCGCCGAACATCGTCGCCGAGCTGAGGTCCTGGCCGCTCTGCAGATACAGCGGCACGTGCGCGCTGACCTCGAACATCTCGCCGAACGTGAACGCACCGCCGAGCGAGAGCGTCGTGCGATCGGACAGCGTCGAGTTGGTGTTCGTCGGTGCGGTCAGCACGATCGGATCGGTCGCGAGCGTCGCGTTCGCCGCGACGACCCACGCGCCGTCGACGCCGACGTCGGCGGTCGGGATCGCGAAGGTCGGTGCCGCGGTCGTCGGCGCCGGGTCGAAGATCGCGAGATCCAGATCGCGCGTGTCGGCGCTTGCCGTCGACGCGACGACGAGCCCGAGCAGCACGCGCCGTTTGCGGCGAAGCAACAGCAGCGCGAGCAGCGGCACGACCAAGCTCGCGTCGCCGGCGGCGTTGCAGCCACCGTCGCCGTGCACCGCGACGAAGTCGCCGGTGCCGTGCAACGTGATCGACGCCTCGGGGACCGGATCGAGATCCAAGAACAGCGACGCGGTCGCGGTGAAGTCGCCCGGATGCGGCGGCGTGAACGCGACGTCGAAGTTGCGCGATTCGCCGGGCGCGAGCGCGCCTTGCGCGTTGAGCACCTCGAACGCGCCTTCGCCGCCGAACGCGCGGATCGCGTTGATCGTGTACGTCTGCGTCGGATCGTTGTTCGTCACCGTGATCGACACGTCGCGCGACGGATCCGAGCCGTGCACGGTCGTGCCGACGCCGGCGTAATCGAGCTCGAGCATCGACGGCGTCATCGCGGCATGGCGATCGATGCCGTTGCCGCCGAGCGTCGCGGTCAGCTGCGGGTGCGCCGGATCGTCGGTGTCGACGCTGAACGTCGCGGTCGGCGCGGCACCGACGGTGTCGGGTTGGAACCTCACGAGCAGCGGATACGTCGAGTTGCCGGGCAGATCGACGGGCCCGTTATTGACGAGCGACCACACCGGCGAATTCGTGATCGACGGATTCGTCAGCGACAGCACGGCGCCGCCGGTGTTCGCGATCGTGATCGGCTCGACTGCCGCTGCGTAGCCGGGATTGAGCAGCGTGTCGGGGAACGTCGGCATCGACACCAACATCGCGTGGCGATCGACGCCGGTGCCGCTGAGCTCGGCGGTCAGCGAGCCCGAGCCGTCGAGTCCGAGCGTCAGCGTCGACATGTCGAGCACGTTCTCCGCGCTCGGCGTGTAGCTGATCGGGATCGCGAGCTCGCCCATCGCGGGTGCGACGGAATTCAGCGGCAACGTGGTCGAGAATTGCGTCCCCGTGAACGCGATCGCGGTGACGGTGATCGGCGCCGTCGTCTGATTCTCGAGGTGCGCGATCTGCAGCGGCGGCTTCGGCGCGCGGATATCGACCGAGCCGAACGCGACCGTCGGCGGCGCGAGCGAGACCGTCGTGCTCTTGACCGTGCACGTCAGCGTCGCGGTCGAGTGATCCGAGTCATCGCTGTTGCTCGTGAACATGACGGTCGCGATCTCCGTCGTGCCCGCGGCGGTCGCATTGCACTGAATGGGCAACAGCGCGGCCGTACCGGTGATCGTGATCGGCGTGGCGAACACGCACGTCGTGGCACCCGCGCACGTCCCGCTCGCGAACGTGAAATCGCCCGTGCCGGTGATCTGTGCGCTGGTGACCTGGAGCGCGGTCTTCGGCTCGGTGCCGATGTTCGCGAGCGTGAGGTACTGCACGCTGATCGCGTCGAAGTCGAGCGCGCCGAAGTCGAGATCCGACGCATCGAGCTCCGCGCTCGGATCAGCATGCGCGATCGAAAATGTCGCGAGCAAGATCAGGATCACGACGCGCATACGCAGACAGGTCGAGCGTACCTGCCAGTCGCGGGCCAGTGCTAGTGTGCGGCCAATGATGACGCAGACCCCCAGCGGGCTCTCCTTCGAAGACACGGCGCCAGGCAATGGTGCGTCGCCGGCGCGCGGCCAGACCTGCCAGATGCACTACACGGGTTGGCTGTGGACGAACGGTACCAAGGGCAAGAAGTTCGACAGCTCGCTCGACCGCGGCGAGCCGTTCGAGTTCCAGATCGGTGTCGGCCAGGTGATCAAAGGTTGGGATGAAGGCGTGTTGTCGATGAAGATCGGCGGCAAGCGCACGCTGCTGATCCCGCCCGGGCTCGGCTACGGCGCGGCGAACGTCGGCGGCGGTCTGATCCCGCCGAACTCGACGCTGTTATTCGAAGTCGAGCTGCTAGGGCTGCGCTGAATCGCACGCCGCGAGTGCATCGGCGGTCGTCGCGGCGGTCGCGCAGCGATAGCTCGCGATCGCCATCGCGCGGCACTTCGGCAAGAACTCGGGCTCGAGCTCGGTGCGTAGCTTCGCGCGATCGGGCTCCGTGGCGTTGTGACTCGACGCGACGATGCGGATCGCGTGATCGAGCAGCGCGCCGCACTCGGCTTCGCTCGGTCCGGCCAGCGGTGCGGCGGCATCGCTCGGTGTCGCGGGAGGCATCGGCGCCGGCGTTGGCGCGCCACCGCACGCCGCAATCACGACCATCGCGAGGAGGCATCTGGCGAGTCCGGGCACGCCATTAATGTTAGCGTGAGCAGCGATGTCGTTGTGGCTGGCCGCCCTGCTCGGGCTCGTACAAGGGCTCACCGAGTTCATCCCCGTGTCGTCGACCGCGCACTTGCGCGTGGTGACCTCGCTGCTCGGCGTCAAGGACGCGGGCGCCGCGTACACCGCGGTGATCCAGCTCGGCTCGGTCGTCGCCGTGCTCGCATACTTCGCGAAGGATCTGTACACGGTCGCGATCGCGATGTTCCGCGCGCCGGGCACGCCGGAGGGCCGGCTGCCGTGGCTGATCGCCGTCGGAACGCTGCCGATCCTCGTCGCGGGCCTCGCGCTGAAGAAACATATCGAGACCGATCTACGCGCGCTGTGGATCATCGCGACCGCGCTCGTCGTCGTCGGTATCATCATGGCTGTCATCGACGAGATGGCGGCGCGGCGGGGCGAGTTTCGTCCACTGTCGTCGATCGGCTTTCAAGACGCGTTGCTC
>DASXEF010000343.1:0-3742 GCA_036490255.1 Kofleriaceae bacterium | reverse complement strand
GCCGGTCGGATTCCGACGAGCACGGCAAATTCACGATTCACGATCTCTTGCCCGGCACGTACGAGGTCGGCGCGTCGAGCGCCACGCTCAGCGCGCCGGCGCAAACGATCACGATCGTGCGCGGCCAGCCGCTCGGCGAGCTCCGGTTCGTCGTCGATCGGCCCGCGTCGATCTCCGGAATCGTGGTCGACGATCTCGGCCAGCCGACCGCCGGCGTGACGGTCACGCCGCACGACATGGGCATCGTCGCGACCAGCGACGTGACCGGCCACTTCGTGCTCGGCGGTCTGCCCGACGCCAGCTACGCGCTCGAGACCTGGCGCTATATCGATCTCGAAGATCGGTCCTCGCAGGTCACGGCGCACACCGGCGACAAAGATATTCGCGTGGTCTCGCCGCGCCCCGGTGCGGTGACCGGACGCGTCGTGATGAACGGACAGCCGGTCGACTACTACGGCATGACGATCACCGACGAGACGACCAAGCGCGGCGACCTCGTGCCGATCCACGACCCGGACGGTCGCTTCACGAAGACCAAGCTCGGCCAGCACGCGTTCTCGCTCTCGATCGCGGGTCCGGGCTTTCAGCCGAAGCGGATCGAGCACGTGAGAGTCACGCCCGGCGGCGAGCTCGATCTCGGCGACATCGCCGTGACGCCCGGCCGCATCGTGCACGGCCGCGTCGTCGATCGCACGGGCTCGCCGATCGCCGATGCCGTCGTGATCGCTCGACCCGACGCGGCGATCGACGCGACGATCACGCTCGCCAACGATCTCGACCGCCGGCCGGGCACGCGTACCGACGAGACCGGCCGCTTCGCGCTCGCCGGCTTGCCCGACGATATTGCGGGGTATCAGATCCAAGCGTCGGTGGCGGGCGCGCTCGCACCGCCGCGCGCGCTGTCGTCCGATGATCTGAGCCGCGACATCGAGCTCGTGGTCGACGCGGCCGGATCGATCAGCGGCCGACTCGTCGACGAATCGGGCAAGCCATCGCACGATGCCGGCTCGGTCACGCTCGCGTCGACGACCGCGCCGGCGCGCAGCTACGTCGCGTCGGTCGGCAACGACGCCACGTTCTCGCTCGCGCCGCTGCCGGCCGGCGATTATCTGGCGTCGTTTCCGCGCATCAACGCCGCGCCGATCGCCGTGCACGTAGACGCCGGCGCGGCCACGGCGGTCACGCTGACCGTGCCGTCGCAACGCGTCGGGGTCGATGTCGAGGTCGCGAACGGAACGTGCGCGACGATCGAGGTGAGCTCGCCACTGACCGACGACGCTACGTCGATCGTGTCGGCGCCGTGCGGAGACGGCCATCACGCGGCGTTCGACCTCGCGCCCGGCGAGTACAAGCTGTGCGCGGGTGCAGCGTGCGTCGTGACGGATCTCTCGTCGGGGCCGCGCGTGCAAGTAAAGATCGACGGCGCCTCGACGCAGTGACACCGCACCTACATCGGCTTCATGCGACGATGAAGCCGATGCGTGGGATCGCGATCGTGATCGTCGCTGCATGTAGCTCGCACGGCGGCGGTGGAACCGGCGGCGGTGGCGATGACGACGGATCAGGATCCGGATCGAGCGTCGCCGATGCCGGCGTACCCGCCGCGACGTGCACCGCGATCGCGCCGGTCGACGTGTCATCACCGACCGCGACGGTCGGCACCGGCACGCCGGCGAGCTGCACCGCCGCCGCGCTGCAAACCGCGGCCACGGCGGGCGGCACGATCGTGTTCTCGTGCGGCAGCGCGCCGGTGACGATCGCGATCGCGCAGACGATCATGGTCTCGACCGAGACGATCATCGACGGCGGCGGGCTCGTCACGCTCGACGGCGGCGGGATGCAGCGCATCCTGTACTTGAATTCGAACTACAACGCGACGACGCCGCGGCTCACCGTGCAAAACCTCGCGTTTCACGCCGGCATGGGCCCCGGCAGCGGCGACGATACCGCGCGGGGCGGCGGCGCGATCTATCGCAACGGCGGCAGCCTGACCGTGATCGACGCGCAGTTCGACGACAATCACGCCGGCGCGACCGGCCAAGATCTCGCCGGCGGCGCGATCTACGGCTTCGGCGGTGGCGAGACCGTGATCTCCGGCAGCACGTTCACGAACAACTCGGCGAGCGACGGCGGCGCGGTCGGCAGCCTCAACGGCAACCTGACGGTCGTCAACAGCACGTTCTCCGGCAACTCGGCCACGGGCAGCGGCGGCAATCCCGGCGACGGCGGTTGCGGCGGCGGGCTCTACATGGACGGCACGCACGAGGCGACGTCGCTGTGCGGCGTCACGATCGCGAACAACAAAGCCGGCGCGATCGGCGGCGGATTCTTTCGCGTCTCGAACGATCACACCGGCACGTTCGCGATGGATCGCACGACGGTCGATACCAACACCACGCCGGCCGACACCGGCAACGCGGGTGGGCTCTATCTCGAAGGTCTCGCGATCACGATGACCGCCAGCACGATCTCGAACAACGCCGGCGCGTACTGCGGCGGGCTGTGGCTCGACGGCGGCACGGCGGCGCTGACGAACCTGACGATCGCGAGCAACACCGCGACTGCGAGCAACGGCGGCGGTGTATGGCTCGCCAACTCGCCCAGCGGCACGATGACGAACTGCACGATCGCGAATAACCAAGCGACCGGCAGCGGAGTCGTAGCCGGTGCGATCTTCAGCACGGGTCTCGTGCTCACCAACACGATCATCGCGAACAACACCGCGCAGTACGACCCGAGCTGCGAGGCGCCGCCGCTCGCCGGCAGCGCCGGCAACGTGCAGTGGCCGAGTGGATCGCTGTGCACGACCTCGCCGAAAGTTGCCGATCCGATGCTGGGCTCGCTCGGGTCCAACGGCGGGCCGACCGCGACGTTGCTGCCGGCGGCAGGCAGCCCCGCGGCCGGGCTCGGCACGACCGACTGCCCCGCGACCGATCAGCGTGGCAACCCACGTGCGATGCCGTGCACGGCCGGCGCGGTCGAGCTACCGTAGCGATCGAACATGCTCGAACCGGGTGCGCTGGTCGCGGGAAAGCTGCGGATCGAACGAATCCTCGGCGAAGGCGGCATGGGCACGGTCGCGCTGGCCACACACATCGGCCTCGATCAGCGCGTCGCGATCAAAGTCCTCAAGCCCGAGCTCGCGAACCAGCCCGAGGTCGTCGCGCGGTTCACCCGCGAGGCGCGCGCGGCCGCGAAGCTCAAGAGCGAGCACGTGTGTCGCGTCACCGACGTCGGCGAGACCGCGGACGGCGTCTACATCGAGATGGAATATCTCGAAGGCCACGATCTCGCCGCGCAGATCGCGCAGCATCCGCTGACCGTCGAGGTCGCCGCCGATTACATCGTGCAGGCGTGCGTCGCGATCGCCGAAGCGCATCACCTCGGCATCATCCATCGCGATCTCAAGCCGGCGAACTTGTTCCTGACCCAGCGGCTCGACGGCACGCCGCTGATCAAAGTGCTCGATTTCGGCATCGCGACCGCGCCGTCGGCGGACGACTTCAAGATCACCAAGACGACGACCGTGATGGGATCGCCCGGCTACATGTCGCCCGAGCACTTGCGGTCGGCGCGCGACGTCGACGTGCGCAGCGACATCTGGGCGATCGGCGTGATCTTGTACGAAGCCGTGACCGCCAAGTTGCCGTTCACGGCGACGTCGATCACCGAGCTCGCGGTCAAAGTCGTGATGGACGAGCCGGAATATCTGGCGAATGTCGATCCGCGCTACGCCGCGATC
>DASXEF010000333.1:0-2728 GCA_036490255.1 Kofleriaceae bacterium | reverse complement strand
TCGGCAGCGGCCGCGTCGCCGCGAACACGACGCGATCGTGCGACGCATCGAGCGCCGTCGTGCTGGTCGCCGGCGTGTTCGAGACCGCGAGCTGACCGTGCGGCACGTCGAGCGTGAGCTGCCACGGCGTCTTGCGATCGGGCTCGTCGAGACACGGGAACACGAGCCGAGCTGCGGTCGATTCGAATTGCGTCGCGATGTACGCGTCGCTGCCCTGCTTGGACAAGAACGCGCCGTCGAAGCCGTTCTGCTCGATCTGACCGCGATAGCTCATCACGAGCTGCCACGCGCCGGCGACGAGTGCGTGCGCCGGCCGCAGCTCGAGATAGTCGCCTTTCGCGGTCACGGCGATCGGCACTTGCTCGGCACCGTTCGTCGCGTGCGCGCTCTGCACCGCGAGGTGCTTGCCCGAGAGCCAGATCGCGGAGCTGCGCCGATCGAGCGTGCCGTCGATGGAAATCTCGCCCGCGAAGTCGGGCTTGCTCGGATCGATCTCGAGCCGCGCGGTGTACTTCGTCGGCGTGAAGTTGCGCGGCAGCCGCAGCGTCGGCATCGGCGGATCGAACGACGGCTCGCCGATCGTCGTCGCCGGCGGTGCGGCCGGCGCCGCCACGATCGGCCGCGTTTCGGTGGGACCGCACGCGGCGGCGAAGCATGCGAGGAGCAGAACGCGCATGCCGCGACTCTACTCTCGCGGTTACGGCGAGTGCGCCGGTACGCGCGGTACGGCCTACTCGATCAGATGAGACGGTCGCTTGCTGCCTTCGATGAAGGCCTCGAGCTCCTGCTCTTCGGGCGAGTTCTCGTCGATCACTTCGATCTCGTCGTCGGCGCTCGCCGCCAGCTCTTCGACCTCGAGATCTTCGCCGTCCGAGAGCCGTACCGAGCCGGCCGCGATGTGCGCCGGCGGATCGATGACATCGTCGTCGCCGTCATCGCGATCGAAGTCGGCGTCGTACGGCACGTCCTCGATGTGCACTTCGGGTTCGAGCTGCGCGTGGTCGAGCTTCTTGCCGATGATGCAGCCGGCTTTCACCGTGACCTGGAACGGCCGGCCATCGAAGTACGCGTCGATCGCTTCCTTGATGTACCAGAACACGTCCTGCATCTCTTGGCCGTTGCCGGCGATCTCTTTCCACTCGGCGAGCGGGCCGTACTCGATCACGGGCGCGAAGAAGAACTCGCGCGAGCTCTTGAACAGCAGCGTGAACTCTTCGATCTCGACGGCGCCGTCGAGGTGCGCGACGCGCATCGCGCTCTCGAGCCGCTCGATCGCAGGATAGCGCTCGATGTGCTTCTCGAGCCGCTCGAGCGCTTCGTGCTTGTCGTGCTTGATCAGCACCTCGCGATAGAGATCGTGAAATTCCTGGAACGTGCCGAGCAACGGCAACGTGCAGCGCACTTCGCCGCCGCGCTTGGTCACGCGCGTGAAGTCGTGCAACGCGGTATCGAGGCTCGGCATCTCGTCGAGGCCGAGGTTGCAGACGACCAGGTCGTAGACGTCATCGGCGAACGACAGCTTCGGCACCGCGCTCTCGGTGCGGAAGAACACGCCCTTCTTGCCCAGCGGTCCCAAGTCGGAAACTTTGCGGCGCGCGACATCGAGCATCGCGCTCGACGCATCGATCGCGATGAGCCGGCTGCCCTCGGTCATCCGGCGGAGGATCTCGATCGTCGGCCAGCCGGTGCCGCACGACACGTCGAGCACTTGTCCGCGCTCCGGCAGCGACAAGTTGCGGAGCAGCATCTTGCCGAAACGAGTCCCCCAAACGGGCGCGATCTCTTCGTCGTAGATCCGCGCCAGCTTTTCGACCTTCAGGCTGCGCTTCGGCTGAACGGTCACTGCTTTATCTAACGGTAATCTTACGGATTGCGTGCAAGATGTCTACTGAATCGTCGTAACCAACTGAGGCGCCCTCGTCGCGCGCGCGCGTTACAGCTGCCTACGTCGTCGGTGTTGGTACGTAGATCTCGCCGCCGCGCTGCTTGAATTCCTCGGACTTAGCGGCCATTCCGGCCGCCAGCTCGCGGACCTCTTCGGTGATCTTCATCGAGCAGAACTTGGGTCCGCACATCGAGCAGAAGTGGGCCGTTTTCGCGCCGTCCGCCGGCAGCGTCTCGTCGTGGAAGTGCTTCGCGGTGTCCGGATCGAGCGACAGGTGGAACTGGTCCTGCCAGCGGAACTCGAAGCGCGCCTTCGACAGTGCGTCGTCGCGCAGCTGCGCGCCCGGATGCCCCTTCGCGAGATCGGCCGCGTGCGCCGCGATCTTGTAGGCGATCACGCCCGCCTTGACGTCGTCGCGGTCGGGCAAGCCGAGGTGTTCTTTGGGCGTCACGTAGCAGAGCATCGCGGTGCCGAACCAACCGATCATCGCCGCGCCGATCGCGCTCGTGATGTGGTCGTAGCCGGGCGCGATGTCGGTGACAAGTGGGCCGAGCGTGTAGAACGGCGCCTCTTTGCAGAGCTTGAGCTGCAGATCCATATTCTCTTTGATCTTGTGCATCCCGACGTGGCCGGGGCCTTCGATCATCGTCTGCACGTCGTGCTTCCACGCGATGTCGGTGAGCTCGCCGAGCGTCTCGAGCTCCGCGAGCTGCGCGCGATCGTTCGCGTCCGCCGTCGAGCCCGGCCGCAGGCCGTCGCCGAGCGAGAACGCGACGTCGTACTTCTTCATCACCTCGCAGATGCGCTCGAACTCGGTGTAGAGGAAGTTCTCCTTGTGGTGCG
>DASXEF010000211.1:0-9908 GCA_036490255.1 Kofleriaceae bacterium | reverse complement strand
CTCTGTCGATCCGGAAAATGCACGCTTCGGTCGCGCTTCCCCGACGAGAACGATCGGATTTCGCCGACTTACGTCGGCGTATCGCACCGCAATCTAGCTACTCCGGCGCAACGGCGATCACCATGCCCCACGCTTGGCCGGCCTTCGCGCTGTTGCTGTTGTTCGTCGTGATGGTCGTGGTCCCCAGCACGCCCGAACCGGCCTGCTGGAACCAGCCGACTACCTGCTCGGTCCAATCGAGCGTGGTCGCGTTGAAACCCTGATCCGTATAAGACTGGATCTCCGTCGCAGAACCCGCGAATCCTGCCGATACGTTGGTCGCCGGCGACGTGCTCTCCCAGTCGGCACCGGCCGCGACGATGATGATGCAGTCGGCGACGCTCGTCGCATCGTCGCTACCGCTGCCCTGGAGCGTCGGCTGCGACTGTGGATCCTGGACGTAGCTCGCGCCGAAGTGAACGTTGTTGTAGTTGATCGGATTGGTGTGATCGACGCCGACCGGGATATCGATCAACGCCCAGACGCTGTTCTGGCTCTGCGTCGTATCCGCGTACGTGCCCGTGATCCCGACCTCGTCGTTCGCGAACTTCCACGCCGCGTAGTAGCTCTGGCCGTCGCCGGTGCCGAAGTTGACGTTGTAAATCACGGTGAACCCGGTCGACGCCAGCTGGACCTCGTCCGTCGTCTTGCCGTTGTCGACGTTGCCGATGAGCAGCAGCAGATCGCCATTCTCGACTCCGGGCTCCATGAGCTGGAACCCCGACCCGGTCATCCCCGGCGCATTCGCGTGGTTGCTGCCGTAGTACGCGTTCGCGATCACGGTCGGTGTGAATGTGCGGCTGATGTTGCTTCCACTTCCGCTTCCGCTTCCGCTGCCGCTGCCACTGCCACCATCGCCGGTCTGGCCGCCATCACCGGTCATGTCCGCAGGTCGCCCCGGCTTGAGCAAGCACGCGGGTAACGCGATCGTCAGCAAGAGCGCGCGGACGTTCATCGCGACCACCCCACGCTGACGACCGAGCCGCCCCGCGTCGGCGCGACCGAGATCTGTGCACTGCGCTCGTCGCGATGGCCGGTCAGCTCGAGCACGACGCCGACGCCGATCGCAACCGCGCCCGCTGCATAGAGCCCGATCACGACGTCGCGGCGCGTATCGAACGCACCCTCGTCGCCGGGATATTGCATGTAGTTGTCGCTCGCCAGCTGATCGTGCGCGCTCTTGTACCAGGTCGCTTCGACGATCGCGCCCGCGACGGCTATCGCCGCGCCCGCGCCCATCACGATCCATGGCGCGAGCCGTCGCTGCGGCTCGGGCGCCGACACGGGCGTCGTGACGACGGCCACCGGTGTCGGCGTTGGCGTCGGCGGCGGCGGCGTAACGACCTCGGGCTTCGCGACGACGTTCGACTGCAGCTTGAGCACGACGTGCTTCGGCGTGCGATCGACGATATCGATCGCGACGTCGGTCCGCGCGTAGCCCGGCGCGCTCGCGCTGATCACCTGATGGCCGAACGGCAGGTGAATCACGCGCGCGTGAAAGGTCTCGTCGGGCGCGAAGCTCGACACCGTCAGCTCGGCCTCGGTGCCTGCCGGCTCGACCGCGATGTCGACCGCCGCGACGTCGACCGATGCGAGCCGCGACGCGAGCTGCGCCTCGAGCGCCGGCAACCAGCTCGGCAGCGGATCGGCCGTGCTCGCGAGCTGCTTGCAACGCGTGATCGTGATCTCGGCCTGCGGCCACAGCTCGCGCCGCGTGTACGCGAGACCGATCAGGCACCAGTTCGTCGCGCGCGGCGTCAGCTTGTCGGCGGCCTTGAACGCCGCGATCGCTTCGCTGTAGCGACCGTCTTTCGCGAGCTTCTCGCCGTTCGCGCGCAGCTCGTCGCCGGTCGGATCCGCAGCCGCCGTCGCGATCAGGGCGCACACGCACGTACAGATACAAACCGCACGCCTCACGCGACCAGTTTATCACTTCGTCGCCACGCCTGACTCGAGCTGCGCAGGCCGAACATCGTGCGCTTGATCGCTTCGAACAGCCGCAACGGTAACAATCGACTCATCGTGCCGATCAACCAGGTATCGATTCCGAAGTTGTACTGCGACCGAGCGCGGCGTTTGCTCGCGACCGCGACGATCCGCGCGGCGATCGCCGCCGGTGACGCGACGATCGGGTTGCGCGGCGCCGCGGCGCTGAGCGTCGCCATGTGATCGATGCTGTCGCCGTAGTCGGCGCGCGCTTGCGGGACGAGCTGCGCGTTCGCGGCGCGAATCTCGACCTCGGCGTGCTCGATGAACTGCGTCTTCATCATGCCCGGCACGATCGAGACCGCGTCGATGCCGAACCGATCGAGCTCGAAGAACTGCGCCTGCGTGATCCTCAGTGCCGCGGCTTTCGCCGCCGCGTAGAACCCGACGAACGGCGTCGCGTCGAACGCCGCCCACGAGATGATGTTGAGGATCTTGCTGCGGCGGCCGGTCGCGCGCGCGTAGCGCTTGAGCGCGGGCAACACCGCGTTCGCGAGCCGATACGGCGCGAACGCGACGACGTCGAACAGCGCCGACACGGCGGTATCCGACGTGTGCTCGACCGGGCCGTAGAACGTGTAGCCGGCCATGTTGACCAGCGCGGTCAGCCCGTCGGGGCACTCGCGATCGATCAGCTCGGCGGCGGCCGCGATCTGCGCCGGATCCGCGACGTCGAGCAGCACGGGCACGATCGCCGCATGTCCCGGCGCCGCATGCGTATCGCGCACCCCTGCAAACACGCGGTAGCCGGCGTTCGCGAACTGCAGCGCCGTCGCACGGCCGAGCCCGGAACCGCTGCCGGTGATCAACACGCTCTTGATGTTTGTCATGCGTCTTAATTATGTCACTAAGTGCCATTTGTCAACTGGTGCCATTTGGCACGACGCGTCACGATGTGTATGCTGTCGTCATGGGCCTGCGTGAGACCAAGAAGCGCGAGCTGAAGAGCGAGCTGTCGCGCGCCGGAATCCGGCTGTTCTCGAAGCACGGCTTTGCCGAGACCACGATCGACGACATCGTCGACCCACTCGGCGTCTCGAAGCGCACGTTCTTCCGCTACTTCGCGACGAAAGAGGACGTGGTCTTTGCGTGGTACGAGGAGCTGACCGGCGAGCTCGTCGCGGCGCTCGAGGCGCGGCCGCTCGCCGAGTCACCATTCGATGCCGTGTGCGCGACGCTCGCGTCGCTGCTGCACTACTACGACGACGATCCCGAGTGGGCGCGCGCGATGCTCCGGCTCACGAACGAGACGCCGTCGTTGCTCGGCAAGAGCTACGAAAAACGCGCGATGTGGGAGCACGCGCTCGCGCATGCACTCCACGCGCGCCTGCCGAAACGCGGCGCCGAGCTGCGCGCGAACGTGATCGTCGGCGCCGCGATGGCGGCGTTCACGCGCGGTGTCGAGGCGTGGGCCGGTGGCGACGCCGCGAGCTTGCGCTCGTGCATCGACAAGGCGTTCGCGTACGCGAAGCAGCTCGGCTGAGAAGGTCTTTGCCGCGCAACTCGGCGCGCGCGGCGCTGTCGAACCGTCATGCGGATCGCCGTTCGCGTCGGAGCACTGAACGGGCTCGTCTCCGTCGCGGGCCTGATCGCGGTGATGGGCGCGTGGCGATACACGCACACGCGCCAACCCGTCGATACGGCGTACGCGCGCGGCGACGCGCTGTGGCACGCGTCGTGTCCCGTCGAAGAAGTCGGTGGCGCATGTCTCCGGCTCGCGCCCGAGCCGACCGCGCCGCCGTGCGGCCCGGGCTCGGCACGTCCATGGCTCGTCGTGCCGCGCGACCCGCGCAAGCAGGCTGCCGCGCTGGCGACGCTCGGCCCGCTGTACCGGGGCGATGCACTGCGCGAGGCGGCGCTCGCGATCCCGGTCCCGCAAGACACCGTACACCTCGCCGCGTGGTTGAAGATGCGTGCCGTCGCTCGCGAGCGTGCTGCCGCGACGTACGCCGAGCTGTTCGTCGGCGGCGATCCGACGATGACGAGCGCCGCGCTCGCGCGTGACGCGCAGCTCGCCGACGACCTCGCGAACCAGCTGCTCGCGATCGAGATTCCGAGCTCGCTCGACTCCGTCGAGAGCGATGCCTACTGCGATGCGATGATCGCGGTCGCCGAGCCCGCGCTCGACACCGCGACCCAGCTGTACGCCGCGTGCTTCGCGAAGGCGACCGAGCTCGGCCACGTCTCCGAATGGTCGACGCTGTGCGAGGACGCACTCGAGCGACTCGATCCCGCGCACTACCCGACGGCGAACGAGCTGCAGGGGACGCGCGCGCGGGCACCGTGGCTCGAGGCCGGCGCACGTGCACTGCAGCTCCGCGACTACGCCGCGGCGAAGCACTTGTTCGAGCTCGCGCCGACGAGCTACGACGCGCTCATCGGCCTCGGCATCGCGCAGCGCGGCCTGGGCGAGCTCGATCGCGCGCAAGCGAGCTACGAACGCGCTCGCGATTTCGACCCGAGCCGCGACGAGGCCTATTACAACCTCGCCATCCTCGACGCGGACTTCCGCGCGCCGCAGACCGTCGGTCCGGATCCGCGCACTGCGTTGCGCCGATCGCGCGACACGTACCAGCACGCGCGCGAGCTGTTCGCGAAGTTCCTGCTCGAGACCGACCACGCGCTCGAACGCCAGAAGGCGCAGGGCTTGATGTCCGGGTGCGACGACGCGATCGCGCAACTCGACGCGGTGCTCGATCAGTGATCGCGACGCACGAGCCACGGCGCGAGCAGGTCCGCGAGCGCGGGATCGTCGTCGCGCGCCTGCGCGAGCAAGCTGCGCTCCTCGAGCGCCTCGGCGCGAACGATCTGCGCCAAGCGCACGGCGGCCGCGCGATCGGTGGCGACCGCAGCGACGAGCACGCGCACTTCGTCGAGCACGTCCGCCGCGACCGTCTTCGCCCAGCCGCTCGCATGACAGCCGCGCGACCGGTTCACCGCGATGCTGCAGTCACCGCCGATCCGCTCGCACAGCCGATGCGTGCACGCCATTACCGGGGCAACAGCTCCACCCATTGCGAGCGCCAAGCGGGCGGCTCGAACGGGTCGCCGAAATACTGCGTCTCGTGGACGACCTTGCCGTCCTTGAATTCCATGATGCTCACCGTGTAGAGCTTCGCGCCGCCGAGATACGAGATCAGGTACTCGGTGATCCACAGGTCGCCGGATCCGAGGATCCGCTTGATCTCGAACCCAGACGGTTTGCCGGGGTGGTGACTGCGCAGCGCCTGCAAATTGGCCCGGCCGACGATGCGCTCGGCCGATTGCGGATAGTCGCAGATCGAGTCGTCGGCATAGATCGCGTGCTCGGTGTCCTGATCGCCCGACGCCGACGCCGCCCAGTGCCGGTCCAACGCGACGCGGTTGTCGTGCTCGCCCATGCGGCAACGTGGCATGTTGCCAGCGGAAGAGCAAAGGAGGGGCACGCGTTGTGTCGGAGATGATTTCGCGCGCGTGCTGCATGGTCGTCGTCGCCGGTTGCGCGGCGGCGGCGGCGCCATCACCGACGGTGATCTCCGGCGCACCACCGCCGGTCCGCGCCGACGCGTGCATCACGCGCAGCGACGCGGAATACCCGCCGAGCGCGGATTCGATCGCGATCACGGCCGACGTCGTCGAGCTTTGCTTCGGCGCGCAACCGAAGCGCTCGTGCTGGCACCTCGACGTGGCGACGAAACGGTTCTCGCCGCTCGCCGACGCGCCACGACCGGCCGCCGTCGCGCACGCGACCGGCACGCTGCGCCGCGACGGCAGCCTCGAGCTCTGCCCGCCGGGCGGCGCGCACTGCAAGCCGATCGCGAACCCGAGCGCGAACCCGCATCCCGACTGGGTCGCGGTGAGCGACGATCTAACGACGGTCGCGCTCCCCGCCACGAGTGGCCCGACGCTGCGGATGTTCGATGTCGCGACCGGGCGCGCTCGCACGACGATCAAAGGCTGGCCCGATTCGCCGATGGCCGGCGATGCGTTCAACTCGCCGCCGACGTTCGCGACGCCGGACCGCATGATCGTCTGGTACGCGTGGACGCCGGTCTCGGAGCAGGGCCGGATCCTGGACATGTCGGGCAACCAGCTCGCGACCATCGGCCACGACTTCTGGTCGATCGACCCCGCCAACCGCTCCTGGCGGCTGGCCGGCACGGAATGGGCGATCAAGGGCGAAGGCAACACGATCGCGACGGTCGACGTCCGGACCCCGAAAATCACGACGATCTACGACGTCTCCGCACTGCGGGCGTTGCCGAGGCCCCCACCGGACAGCGACACGAATATCCTCGACGTCCTCGCAATTGCCGGTAACTCCCAGCGTCTCGTCATCGTGACCGGCGAGAACCCGGTCACGATCGGCCTGCTCGATCGCGCCACCAAGCAGCTGATCAAGCTCGACCCGCCGCGGTGCGCCCCGTAGTCAGGAGGCGAAGCCTCTCGACATCACGCGCGATTTGGGAGACATAAGGCCGGAGCCCGCTGGGCTCGAGAAGGAGCAACGACGATGGCTGAAGGTACGATCAAGCGTCTCACGGATAAGGGTTTCGGTTTCATCTCGAACGCGTCGGGAAAGGACCTGTTTTTTCACACGTCCGCCCTCGAAGGCGTCCGGTTCGAGGATCTCCGTGAAGGCCAAGCGGTGAGCTACACCGAAGGCGTCGGACCGAAGGGTCCGCGGGCCGAAAACGTCCGCCCCGCGTAATAACCAACAACCGTTCGCTCGTTGTCGAACCGACGACGAGTGATTGCACGAGACGAGCGCTGGCACTGCCCGCGCTCGTTTTTTTTTAGGTCCGCGCTGTATCGTCGTGTCGTGGCCAAGCAGGGGTTTCGCTTCGACGCGCACCGCGCGGCGCTCGTGAAGGCGGCGCTCGCGGCGTTGAAAGGCCGGCCGCTGCCGGCGCCGATCACGCAGCTCAAGCTGACCGGCCAGCCGGAGATGATCCGCCTCGATGGCTTGGTGATCGAAGGTCGCGGCGACGCGATCGAGCTAAGGCTCTCGTTGCCCGCGGACAAGATCCCCGGTCACAGCGACGATAGCGGCGGCGACGAGGTGCTCGCCAGGTTCCATGCGGCACACGGCACGCACGAACCCACGTGGGGAGACACGAACGGGTTGCCCTGGTGCGTCTTGATCCACGAGCAGCTGGCGGCCGCACACGAGATCGTCGACGCGCTGAAGCAGCAGGGCGTGAAGCTCGCGAAAACCTGCAAGGTCGGCGTCGGTGCGTATGACAGCTTCTGGCAAGACGACGACAAGCTCGCGCGCATGTCGCTCGCGAGCGTCGCGGCGATGCCGAGGGCACGACGAGCGGACTTCGCCGTCCTGTGCTTCGAGAGTCCGGATCGGCAGCGCTGGCTGCTCGGCGAGTAGTAGGCTCGTCGCGATGAGTGACGATCTGTGGAGCCTGCTCGCCGGCCTCGAGGCACAGCTCCCGGTCCGCCGCGAGTCGCTCGAAGCATTCCTCGGCACCGCGCTCGAGCCCATGCGCGATCGCAAGCTCGTCGCGAAGACGCCGAGCTACGCGATCGAGGTGCGCCACGAAGGCGACGTCGCGGTCGTGTTCACGCCGCCGTTCCCGATCAGCTCGTCCACTGTCGGCCAGCGGTTTCCGAACGGCCACGCGTTGCCACCGCCGCCGCCGGGCTGGGGGCCCGCAGACGCGGCCGGCACGTACGTCGTCGATCGTGCGTGGGGCCAGATCTGGTTCAGCTTCTTCGTCGGAGATCGACTCGCGCAACTCTCGCTCGCGCCCGGGCGACACGGCTCACCAGGTATCTAGCGATGTCGCTCCAGTGGTTCCCCGGTCACATGACGAAGGCGCGGCGCGAGCTCGCGGCGCTGATGCCGTCGCAGGATGTCGTCATCGAAGTGCTCGACGCTCGATTGCCGCGCGCGAGCTCGAACCCGGTGATCACCGAGCTGCGCGGCGGCAAGCCCGCGATCAAGGTGCTGACGAAGAGCGACCTCGCCGATCCCGCGGTGACCAAAGCGTGGCTCGAGCACTTCGCCGCCGAGCCCGGCGTCACGACGTTCGCGGCGACGACCGACCGGCCGAACGTGACGCGCAAGCGGATCGCGGAGCTGACGCGCGGCCTCGCCGACCATCGCGGCAAGGGCAAGCCGGTGCGCGCGCTGATCGCCGGCGTCCCCAACGCCGGCAAGTCGACGCTGATCAACACGCTGGTCAACCGCAGCGTCGCGAAGGTCGGCAACAAGCCAGCCGTGACGAAGGAACAACAACTCGTCACGCTCGACAACGGCATGCAGATCACCGACACGCCCGGCCTGATGTGGCCGAAGATCGACGACGAGCGCGGCGCGTTTCGGCTCGCCTTCGCGGGATCGATTCCGGACACCGCGATCGACTACTTCACGATCGGCCAGTTCGGCGCCGCGTATCTCGTGTCGAATTACCCGGAGCTCGTGATCGCGCGCTACAAGCTCGAGGCCCGCCCGCGCTCCGCCGATGATCTATTGACGCAGATCGGCCGACGCCGCGGCACGCTGTTGAAAGATGGTGTCGTCGATCTGCACAAGGCTGCAGAGCTCCTCGTCCACGAATTTCGCGCGGGCACGATCGGCGCGATCAGCCTCGAGCAACCACGATGAATCGCGCCATCTGCATCGCGTTGCTGATCGCAGCGACGACCGCGACCGCCGGCCCGAAGAAGCCGCCGCCGCTCACGTCGGCGCAGGTCGCGGCGATCAAGCTGGCGACGGCGTGGGTCGACAAGCTCGGCCACTCGGCCGCGGATGCGCGCGCGATCACCGCGACGAAGCTGCGGTCCCTCGCGCTCACCGACGACCGCGTCGATTGTCCCGAGACGACGACCGCCGACGCGGGACTGCCGTGCCTGCACGACAAGGTCACGCCGAAAGGCAAGGCGGCGATCTGGCGCCACACGCTCGGCGGTCCGCTCGCCGCACATCAGAAGACGATCGACGATCTCGCGCGCCACGCAACCGCCGTCGTGTTCGACGAGGGCTGCGACGGCACCGAGACGATGGTGATCGTGATCGTCGACGCCAAGCAGGTGATCGCCGTGTTCGCACAGACGATGGAGTGCTCGGAATGATCAAGCTCGTCGCAGCGGTCGTCGCGTTGTCGGTCGCCTGCTCGCCGCAGCCGTCGCGGCTCGATGACATCCAACCGTCGAACGCGAGGCCGGATCCGACCGACATTCCGGCTACGATCGACAAGATCGCGAACGACGTGCTCGAAGACACGCACGTGCCGAGCGCATCGCTCGCGGCCGTGCGCGACGGCAAGATCATCTACGTCCACGCGTACGGCAACGCGCGCGTCGAGCCGAACGTCGCGGCCACGCCCGCGATGCGCTACAGCATCGGCTCGGTCAGCAAGCAGCTCACGGCGGTCGCGATCCTGATGCTCGTCGCCGAAGGCAAGCTCGCGCTCGACGACGCCGTCGGCAAATACGTGCCGAACCTGATGCGCGGCGACGACATCACGATCCGTCAGATCCTGTCGCACACGTCGGGTTATCGCGACTACGCGCCGCAGGACTACATGATCCCCGAGTGGACCAAGCCGATCGCCGACACCACGCTCGTCGAGCGCTGGGCGCACCAGCCGCTCGACTTCGAGCCCGGTACGAAGTGGCAGTACTCGAATACGAACTTCGTGATCGCCGGCATGATCTGCGAGCAGGTCACCGGCGAGCCGCTGTTCGACTTCTTGAAGCGCCGCGTGTTCGACAAGCTCGGCATGACGTCGGTCGTCGATGTCGATCGCGGCACGCTCGCCGCGACCGATCCGCAAGGCTACTTTCGCCGCGCGAACGGCCCGCTGCATCCCGCGCCGGCCGAAGCGGCCGGCTGGAAGTTCGGTGCGTACGAGCTCGGCATGACCGCCGAGGATCTCGCGAAGTGG
>DASXEF010000183.1:0-7370 GCA_036490255.1 Kofleriaceae bacterium | reverse complement strand
ATATGCCGATGTGCTGGATCGACGACACGCGCCTCGTGATGAGCGGTCACGGCGACGGCGGCCCGACGCTCGAGCACGCTGTCGACATCTACGACGCGCGCACCGGCGCGCTCGAGTCGTGGATCGCGGGCCCGGACGCCGGCAGTAACCTCGTGTTCGATCGCGTGCTGTTCGCGCTCGGCCATTCGATCGAGGTCTACGACGTCGAGCGCCGCGCGCGTCTGATCGTCGAGAGCGGCCAGGCCGCGGACTCGAGCTATCACCGGCGCGCGAAGCACTTCGCGACGAGGCCGCGCGACGGCCGGATCACGCTCAGCCGCTTGTGCGGCCTCGACGCCGGTGCGGCGTGGGCGAGCGAGCGCGTTCGCGCCGTCGCGGCCTCGATCGACGATCCCGAAACCCAGCTCGGCATCCTCGGCGACGCGCTCGATGACGCCGGTTGTACCGACGACGAGCTGATCGCGCACTGCCGAAATCCGGGACCGCACGGCCGGCATTGCTGGGCGCTCGACCGGCTCGCCCGGCGCTGATAGGTTGGCGGCGATGAAGCGACTCTGGCTCCTCGTTCTCGCCGCATGCTCGGGCAACGCGACGCCACCGCCGGCCGCGCCAGCACCCGCCGCGCCCGTGGCGAGCGTCGATGCCGCAGTCGCCGCCGCGCCCGCGAACGTCGAGGCGCCGCCGGGACCGCCCGCACTCGACGTGTCGCTGCAAGAAGTCGGGCTCGAGGCGAGCTCGCTCGATCGCACCGCCGATCCGTGCGTCGATTTCTATCAGTTCGCGTGCGGTGGCTGGATGGCGAAGAATCAGATCCCGGCCGATCGCGCGCGTTGGGGCCGGCTCGCCGAGATCGACGAGCGCAACAAGGCCGCGTTGCAAGGCTTGCTCGACGACGATGCGAAGGGCACGGCCGGCGATGCGGCGGCCAAGAAGCTCGGCGATTTCTTCACGTCGTGCATGGACGAAGCCGGGATCGAGAAAGCCGGCGTCGCGAGCGTGCAGCCGCTGCTCGACAAGGCGAGCAAGGTCAAAGATGCGAGGTCGTGGCTGACCGCGGTGATCGAGCTGCACAAAGCCGGCATCGACGTGGTGTGGGATGTCGGTGCGGGCGCCGACTTCAAAGACTCGACGAAAGTCGTCACGCAGCTCGATAGCGGCGGCCTCGGCTTGCCCGAGCGCGGCTATTACCTGGACGCGAAGTACAAGGACAAGCTCGACGCGTACACCGCGCACGTCGGCAAGATGCTCGCGCTCGGCAAGTCACCGGGCAGCGCCGCCGATGTGATCGCGATCGAGACCGAGCTCGCGAAGGTCACGAAGACGCCGATCGAATCGCGCGACGTCCAGGCGTCGTACAACCCGACCGATCTCAAGGGCCTCACCAAGCAGGCCAAATCGGTCGATTGGGCGGCGTATTTCAAGGGCCTGGGATTCGCGCCGAGCGCCAAGCTCGTCGTCGGCACGCCGAAATTCTTTGCCGCGATCGACGCGCTGCGCAGCCAGTTCAAGCCGGCGCAATGGGCGACGTACTTCACGTATCACGCGCTCGAGGGGCTCGCGCCGACGTTGCCGAAGGTCTACGACGACGAGCACTTCGAGCTGGTCAAGTTGCTCACCGGCGTCGAGCAACGGCCGGAGCGATTCAAGCGCTGCATCGACGCGACGACCGCAGGGCTCGGCGAGATGCTCGGCAAGCAGTACGCCGATAAATACTTTCCGGCGGCGGCGAAGCAGGCGGCGGGCGCGATCGTCGATGCGATCGTGCAGGCGATGCACGACGATCTCGCGAGCCTCGATTGGATGTCGCCGAAGACGCGCGACATCGCCGTCGCGAAGCTCGCGAAGATCGTCCGCCGCGTCGGCTATCCCGACAAATGGAAGACGTACGACTTCGCGGTCAAGCGCGACGACTACGCCGGCAATGCATTGCGCGCGCGCGTGTTCGCGGCGCATCGCGAGCGCGCGAAGTCGGGCAAGCCGTTCGACCGCAGCGAGTGGGGCATGCAGTCGTTCACGGTCAACGCGTACTACAGCGGCTCGGCAAACAACATCGCGTTGCCCGCGGGCATCTTGCAGATGCCGTTCTTCGGCGTCGATCGCGGGGTCGCGGCGAACATGGGCGGCATCGGCCTCGTCGTCGGCCACGAGCTGACGCACGGCTTCGACGATCAGGGCTCGCAGTTCGATGCCGACGGTAACCTCGCGAACTGGTGGCAGCCCGACGACAAGGCGAAGTTCGATGCGAAGGGCACGTGCGTCGCCGATCAGTACTCGTCGTTCGAGGCGATTCCGAAGGGTTTCGTGCAGGGCCGGCTGACGCTCGGCGAGAACATCGCGGATCTCGGCGGCGCGAAGATGGCATTCGAAGCGTATCGCGCGCTGCGCAAGAACGCCGAGAAGCAGTACGTCGCCGACGGCTTCACCGAAGATCAGCAGTTCTTCATCGGCATCGCGCAGGCGTGGTGCGACAAAGATCGGCCCGCCGAGATCCAGCGCCGGCTCGCCGTCGATCCGCACTCGCCGCCGAAGTTCCGCGTCTACGGTGCGCTGCGCAACCTGCCCGAGTTCGCGACGGCGTTCAGCTGTCCGCTCGGCACGCCGATGCATCCGCAGAAGGCGTGCTCGGTGTGGTGAATCAGTACGACAGCCCGAGCAGCGCGGTGAACGTCTCGATGATGTCGGTCGCGCCGTCGGCTCCGGGCACGCCGGTGCCGGCCGGATTGCTCGTGATCGACCAGCTGTAGTAAACGGCGGCCGCTTCGAGCTTCGCGACGACGGGCCCGAACGTCATCGCGAAGCCGACCGCGCCTGCAGCGCCGGTGACGTCGGCTTTTGCGAATCGCGTCGCGAGCGTGCCTTCGGACAGTGGAATGCGGCCTTCGATCTGCAGATACGGCTCGACCGCGCCGAGCCGCAGGATGCCTTTGACGCCGAGCCGCAGCGACTCGTAGTCGACGTACGGCACCTCGGCGAGCTCGTTCGTCGTCATCGCCGTGTACTCGAGCTGATCGCGCACGAAGCCGCCGCCGAGCTCGATCGCGCCGGTGTCGCCGATGTCCCAGCGCTGCTGGAGATCGACCTCGATGTCTCCCCAGTACGTCGATGCACCGGTCGGCGTCGCATTCGGGTCTTGCAACACCGGCTTGTGATTCACGCCGAAGCCGACCTTGCCGTAGATCGACAAGCCGCGCAGGTGCGAGACCCCGAGCAGCCGCATCGGCCAGATCTGCAGCGACGGCCCGACGAGCACCTGGCCACCTTCGCTCTCGGTCGGCGCGACGTTCACCGGATGGTCGTACTTGAACTGGCGAAACCCGACCGCGAAGATGCCGCCGCCGGCGATCCACATCTCGTGCGGATGATCGTCGTCGGCGTGCTCGACCTTCGCGGCCGAGCCGGTGCTCAGCGAGTCGTCGTCGCCGGTGCTCGCACCCGTGCCCGCGAGCGCCTCGACTTTCGGCGCCGCCTTGGGCGGCAGCGGCGCGGCCTCGGCCTTGTTCGGCTTGATCGTGAATTCCTCGTTCGGATCGACCTTGATGTAGTCGTCGTAGACGGTGCGGCCTTTGACGATCACGACGACGTGGTGGCCGGCCGTTTCGATCGGCACGTGCGCCGGCGCTTTGCCTTTGTCGACGTCGTCGACGAGGATCGTGCCGCCGGCGAGCCCCGGATCGTCGGCGACGAGCGTCGCGGTCGTCGCGGTCATCTTGAGGCTGAGCGTCTTCTGGTTGCCCTTGCGCAGATCGATCACGCCGTATTCTTCGGCGTAGCCGTCTTTGCGCGCGATCACCGCGGTCTTCTTGCCGGCCGGTGCCTGGACGCTGCACGGCGTCGGCGAGCACGCTTCGCCGGCGTCGAGATCGTTGAGATAGATCGTCGCGCCCGGCGGATCGGTCGTGACCTCGACCTTGCGCGTCGAGTCGGCCCTGGCCACGCCGCACCACGCGGCGAGCAGAAGCACGACCCTTCTCATACAATAATGATAACGCGTTCCATGCCGCGATCACGAATTGCCCGAATTGTGAGCTTGGCGGGGTTCCTGGCCTGCGTCGCGCTCGCGACGAGCCGCATCGGGCTCGTCGCACACGAGCTCGTCGGCCACGGCGGCACCGCGATCGCGGTCGGCGGCCATGTCGACGAAGTCCGGCTGTTCTGGTTCGCCGGCGGCTGGATCCACTATCAGCTCGACTCGGCGACGCTCGCGAAGCTGCTCGCGATCGCGATGGGCGGCATCGCGGTCGAGCGCGTCGCCGGCGCGGCGATCATCGCCGCGTCACGCGGCCGTATCGTGCGCGCGATCGGCGCCGCGATCGCGCTGCACGGCAGCTGGTATTTGGCGACCGGCGCGTGGTCGGGTTTCGGCGACGGCCAGCTGCTCTATAAAGTGCTCGGCGATTGGCGCTATCCGGTCGCGATCGCGGCCGGCTCGATCACGTGCGCGGCCGCGTATTTCGCCGCGAAGCAGGCGTTCGGCGCGCTCACGAGCGGGCAGCACGTCGCGTGGACGCTCGTCGCGATGGCGATCGCCGCCGCGCTCAACGTCGCGCTCGCCGCGGGCGAGCTGCGCGTGCGCCGCGATCGCGCGTACGCGCAGGTGATGGCGCCGGAACGCGAGCGCATCGTCGCGCGCGAGCTCGATGCGTGGCAGGCCTCGCAAGGATCCGCGATCACCGAGCCGGCGATCGCCGAGCAACGCGCGAAGCTCGAAGCCGAGCACGCGACGTTTCCGTTCGCGTGGCTGCTCGGGCTGTGTACCGCGATCGCGGCGATCGCCGGGGCGCTGCGCTCGCCGCGCGTCGAGATCTACGCGCTGGCGCTGCGCCGTGCTGCAATCGCCGCCGCGATCTCGACCGGCGGCGTCATCGCGCTAAGCTATTTGCTGTGAGCCTGCTCGCCGGCGCGTTGCGCCCGAACGATCCGCGCCGCTTCTTGATCGAAGCGATGGTCGGCGCGATGACGGCCGACGGCGTCGTGTCGTCGACCGAGCAAGCGACGATCGAGACCACGGTCACGAGCCATCCGTTGTTTGCCGGGCTCGGCTTGCCGGCCGCGCGCACGCTGATCGAGCTATCGATGGACGCGATTCGCTTCGCCGGTGGCGCGCTCGGTCGCGTGCCGGCGATCGCGAAGGGCTTGCCGGCGCGCATCCATCGCACGGCGGCGTTCGGCATGGCCGCCGAGGTCGCGGTCGCCGACGAGGTGCTCGAGCCGGGCGAGCTGAGCTACCTCGAAGGCCTGCGGCTCGCGCTGCGGATCTCGCCGCTCGAAGCCGAGACGATCATCGCGGCGGCACAGGCCGGCGAGCTCGGCGCGTTCCTCGACGATCGCTACCTGCGGATCAAGTCGATGATCTCGGTCGTCGCCGAGGTGTTCGCGCTGCGCGCGCTCGCCCGCAGCATGGCGACCGACGAGCAGCGCTTTCAGATTCGCGACTTCTTCGCCGCGATTCCGGATCTCGCGATGACCTCCGATCAGCTCGACACCGAGCTCTATCGCGCGTTTCGCCGGCCGCGCGCGCCGGACGCTCAGGTGTTCACCGAGCTCGCGCGCGTCGCGCAGTCGCTGCCGGATCCCGTCGATCGCTACTGGATGCTGGTCTACGCGCTCGTCGCAGAAACGCCGGCGCTCGTGTCGAGCTGGCGCGTGATCCCATTCGTCGGCGTGATGCAAGCGGCATTTCAGATCGTCGACACGGACATGGAGCTCGCGGTTGTCGACGCCTTGACATTTCCCGCCGCGCTGCCTCGGCCGTCGTGATGCTCGTCGTCGTCTCCATCGGGCTCGCGAACGTGCATAATCGAGCTCTGCCATGACGTCCGGAACCATCGAGCTTGTCGAACGCATCCGTCACCGCTTGGATGAACAAGACCATCCCGTGCGGATCTCGGGACCCGCGTCCGAAGCTGCGATCACGGCCGCTGAAGCTGCGCTCGGCTGTACGTTCCCGCCGTCGTACCGCACGTTCCTGCGCACGTTCGGCGGCATCGCGCTGCCGACGCATCTCGGGATCGTGCACGACTTCGTCGGCGTGCACGTCGGCGACGACGTCGGCGGCGACGTCGTCGGTCGCACGCTCGCCGCGCGCGAAGAGCGCAAGCTCGCCGAGCACCTCGTCGTCGTCGGGCTCGGCGCGCAGTCGCAAGAATGGTTTTGCCTCGACGTCAGCCGCGAAGACTCGAAGGGCGAGTATCCTGTGCTGATGTTCGACGCGCGCGACAACGCGCTCGATCAGCAGTTCTACGACGACTTCGGCCAGATGCTCGAAGAGGTCATGGGCTTCGTGGCCGACAGCCTGGACCAACCACTCGACTGACGCGCGCACGCTCCGCAGATCCCAGCGCTGCGCGGAATGCGGAGCGTACCGGAACCAAGGAAGCTGAATTTTGACTCCAACGGGTCGTCCGGCCGCGCTATAGCTAAGGAAGCATGAGCAGGCCGACGTGGGCACGCTGGGTGACCAGGATCAGCCTGGTCATCGCGCTCGTCGCGCTCGCGATCACGATCCGCAACACCGGCGTCGGCACGATCGTGCGCTACTTCCGCCGCATCGGCTGGTGGTGGTTCGCCGTGGTCGTGCTCGAGGTCGCGATCACGTCGCTCGACGCGGTCGCGATCCGCGCGTTCTGCTCGCCCGAGCAAGGCCTCGTCAAGTTGCGCTCGGCGCTGCTGTCGCAGCTCGCCGGTCGCTCGGTCAACGCGGTCACGCCGAGCGGCAACCTCGGCGAAGCCGTCAAGATCTCCGTGCTCACCGAGCACGTCAGCCAATCGCGCGCGGTCGCGACGATCCTGCTCTACAACGTCGTCAGCTTTTGCGTCGAGCTCGGCATGGTCGCCGGCGCCGCGCCGATCGTCGCGCTGCTCGTGCCGATGCCGACGCCGCTGCGCGATCTGATGTTCGTCGCGGGCGGCATCTGCCTCGTGCTCACCGTCGGCTTGTACTGGCTCGTACGCCGCGGCGTGCTGTCGAGCATCGCGCGCCTGCTCCGTAGCATGCGCGTGCTGTCGCAGCCGCGCTTCGAGAAATGGCACGCGTCGCTCGAGAGCGTCG
Source organism: Kofleriaceae bacterium (assembly GCA_036490255.1). Lineage (GTDB taxonomy): Bacteria > Myxococcota_A > Polyangia > Haliangiales > Haliangiaceae > JABFXX01. The sequence continues at coordinate 322 of DASXEF010000183.1, read as the reverse complement.
ATCAGAAGATGACGCTGCACGCCGGCGCGCGCGCACGCGATCGCTGGACCGGCATCGGCGCGGTCGTGATGTCGCGTGCGACGTCGATGACGCTGTCGCTACTGATCCTGCACGCCGTCGGCGAGCCGATCACGGTCGGCTTCGTCGCCGCGTACACGGTCGGCGGCTTCATCATCTATATGTTGTCGACGCTCGTACCGATGGGCCTCGGCATCTCGGAAGGCGGCAACTGGGAGCTGTTCCGCGCGCTCGGCGAGAATCCGGCGCGCGGCGTCACGCTCGTCGTCGCCCGCCGCGTCACGCTCGTGGTCTATGCCGCGAT
>DASXEF010000178.1:0-2962 GCA_036490255.1 Kofleriaceae bacterium | reverse complement strand
CGCGGTTCACATCATGCGGCCGGAATTCATGGAGATGCTCGCGCACGGCAAGACGTTCGCCGACTACCCGTATCTCGCGCAGGCCGCCGAGCTGATGCTCGACGATTTGACGTGGTGGGCGCGAACGCTGCACGTGGCTCGCGCGCGATGACGCGGCTGACTCGCGTTGGCCCGTGTCGGTCGAACCGGTTGCCGACTCGTGGCATAGACCCGACGACGATCGCCTACCAAGCCATGGCGCTTGAGGATCACGCCGAGGGTGCTCGTCGAACGCCACGGCTAGGACCGCACGAGTCGGAATCGGCCCCGAGACGAGCCGGCGTCGCCGCCGGAGTCGGCGCGGGACGACGAGACAGCTCGTCGAGGCTCGCGAACCGACGAGCCGGTCTGGCGTGAAATCCCAAAGCGATCGCACAACGCGCGCTTGCTGAGCCGATTGCTCCGCCACTCGAGAACGAACTAACGATGCTGCTCGATAGGACACATTGCACGGCACACACGAGCTTCAGCGATCGCTGGTGTCAGCGATGGGGCTGCCATTGTGCAAGCAGAGACATCCTTGACACTTCAATGGACCTGCCAGGCATGTACCAGGTCTGTACCCGATGTCAGCGCTCTATCAGTTGGACTCGACCCGTTGCGCTTGACAAATAGTGCTTAGATCAAGATGATCGCCCACGTGATGAAACAGCTCACGCTAGATGACGCGCGCAAACCGAAGGGACACGGCGGCTGGCGTCCCGGTGCGGGACGAAAACGGAAGCGCGGGACGGTCTCGCACGAGGTGCGGCCTGCGTTCGCGAAGCGGTTTCCACAGCACGTCACGATGCGACTCGCCGCCGATACGCCGCCGATCGCGCGCGAGTGGTTGATGAAGCGCGTGATCCGGCCGTGCATCTCGCTTTGCGAGAAGCCGTGGTTCCGTGTCGTCGAGTTCAACGTCTTGTCCAACCACGTGCACCTGATTTGCGAGGCCGAAGACGCGATGACGCTCGCCCGCGGCGTCCAAGGCCTGGCGATCCGGCTCGCTCGCCGCTTGAATACGGCATTAAAACGTAAGGGAAAATTCTTCGGACCTCGCTACCACGCACTCGCGCTGCGCTCTCCCGCGCAAGTTCGCAACACGCTGCGCTACGTGTTGCTCAACCGGAAGCATTACGCATCAGCGGACAAGCGGTTCTTCGCCGGCTGGATCGATCCGTATTCGAGCGGCGTCTGGTTCAGCGGCTGGCACGCGCCGATTCGCGTGAATCAGGTCATCGGCGACCTCGTCACGCTCGAGGCGCCGACGCGGCCGCCGCGAACGTGGCTCCTGCGCGTCGGTTGGCGTCGTGTTGGGCCACTGTCGTACGACGATCGGCCGGCAAGCATTCCACACGGCTCGACGGGCGGTCGCTCGCTCAGCCGCGCGTGATCGATCTCGACGCCGCGGCGATCCGTCGCACGTTCGCGCGCGTGATCGATCTCGACGCCGCAGCGATCCGTCGCACGCTCGCGCGCGTGATCGAGCTCGACGCCGCGGCGATCCGTCGCACACTCGCGCGCGTGTCGATCTCGAACATTTCGCGTTGTCGTGGCCGTCGCAGCAATGTCGGGCGGCGACGCAGATGCTCGCGCGGCCGATCGTGTGCCGTCGATCTTCTGCGGCCAACTCGACGGTCACGTCGAGCGGATGAACGCCAACAGCTCGGCGGCGAGCGTCGCCTGGTACGCCGCGCGGTCGAACCCCGGCGGATCGAACGCCGGTGCGAACCCGGGACGCACGAGTGCCGCGGGCATCGGGCTCATGAACGAGAAGTGTCCGGCGTTCGGCACCGCGGCGTAGTCGAGCGCCGCCGATGCCGGCAGCCCGCGCAGCACGTGCTCGACAAACGCGGGCGGGCAGAGCTCGTCGCGCTCGCCGGTGCGTGCGAAGACGCGCGCGCGAACTCCATCGAGCGCGCCGGGCGCCATCAGCCACGGCACGGCAGGGGCGAGCAACGCGATCCGGTCGATGCGCGCGTCGTGCGCAACTTCGACTGGGTGCGCGACACCGTCGGCGGTTTCGTCTGGCAGTGCGAGCGGATGACCGCCAGCGGCGGCGAGCGCGGTGTAGCCGCCGAGTGAATGGCCCACCAAAGTGGCTCGATTTTGCGATTTTATGTGGTCCATCGCTGCCAGCGCGACGAATGCCGCGTCGAGGGCGAGCTTCACGTGACGCGGTCGATTCGCGAGGTTCGACGGTGTGCCGGCAAGTGCATCGTCGCCGCGCGTGTTACCGGCGTGCGCGATCAGCACGACCGCGCAGCCGTGCTCGGCGAGACGTGTGGCCACCACGCGATGCGTCCACGGCGAGCTCCCCGTCCCGTGCGAGATTGCGACGACGTGCTCGATGGCGTCGCCGAACGGCGCGTCCGTCGCAGCTTCGATCGCATACGGGCCGAAAGCGATCGGTTGTGCGAGCGCCGTGGTCGGGTAGAGCAGGTGTACGCCGAGCGGCACGGCTTGCACCGGATCGCGGACGTCGAGCACGCGATAGCCGAGTGTCATGCCGCGATTACTTTCGCGGCTTGAGCTGGTCGGCGGCAATCAGCGCCGGCGGTTTCTTCGGCGACAGCGCGATCGGGTCGAGGTCGGTCGTGCCGCACAAGTAGCACGCTCCGTTCAGGATCAGCACATGCTCGCACTGCCCGCACAGAATGCACACGCCCTCGGCACGTTCCGCGTGCGAGCACGTCGGATCGCCGAAGCCGGCGGGCGGCCGCGTCATGCGCGAAGCGTAGCGCGAATTCGCGAACGGGCCTGCGCTCGTCGTTCGCGACTTCGCGAGCGGCGCTCGTCATTCACGGCGCCCTGCTCGCGTTCGCTCGCCCGCGCTCGTCATGCGCAAGCGTCGCTCGACGTCGCGGCTCCCGCTCGCATTCGCTCGCCCGTGGTCGTCATTCGCGAAGCGTCGCGCGAGCCGGCGATTCGCGAAGCGTCG
>DASXEF010000140.1:0-16712 GCA_036490255.1 Kofleriaceae bacterium | reverse complement strand
GTGCGGGATGGCGCGACGCGAGCGCGATGCCGACGAGGCCGCCCAAGCTCGCGCCGAGATACGTCAGTGGCTGCGTGCAGCCGATACCGTCGAGCCATGCGGCGAACAGATCGGCGAGCTCGAACGCGCCGAGCGGGCCGGCGATCTCCGAGCTGCCGTTGCCCGGCCACGCGAGCGTCAGGATCGTGTGGTGCGCCGGATCGACGAGCGGCTCGATCGCAGGCCACCATGCATCTCGCTCCGCGAACGGAAACGGCGACGCCGTGATGCCACCGACGATCGCGACGACCGGCGCCGAGCCGAGCGGCTGGCCGAGCGCGTAACCGACGAGCTCGCGCTCGCCCTGGCGCACGACCAGGCGCTCTGGCGTTATGACGGACATGTCTCCGTCATCTTGGAGCACGGGCAGGGCAGCCGTCAAGGCAACGCGACGGCGATGCCGGTGTCGCACTGCTAGCATCATGGCGATGGCGGACCTGGCGCATAGCCCGACGCTGGCCGCAGTGGCCGGCGACCGCGTCGACGACGCACTGCCGCCGGGCACGCTCGCGGGCGAGTACGTCGTCGAGCGCTTCCTCGGCGCGGGCGCGATGGGCGAGGTCTACGCCGGCGCGCATCCCGTGCTCGGCAAGAAGGTCGCGATCAAGGTCCTGCGCCGCGAGCTGCTGACCTCGAGCGAAGCGATCGAGCGGTTCTTGCGCGAGGCGCGCGCGGTCAACGCGGTCGAGCACGCCGGTGTCGTCGACGTGTTCGCGCACGGCCGGCTGGCCGACGGCGACGGCCGGCTGTATCTGGTGATGAGCTTCGTCGCCGGCGTGACGCTGCGCGCGAAGCTGATCGAGACCGGCGCGCTGCCGATCGCAGAAGCGCTCGAGCTGCTCGAGCCGATCGCAGACGCGCTCGATGCCGCGCACGCGAAGGGCATCGTCCATCGCGATCTCAAGCCCGACAACATCATGGTCGGCGATGCCGGCCGCGTGTTCGTGCTCGATTTCGGCATCGCGAAGCTCGCGCCCCAAGGCGACGGCGTTGGCGACGGCACGTTGACCGGTAAGGGCACGTGGCTCGGCACGCCGGCGTACATGGCGCCGGAGCAATGGAGCAGCGACGGCGCGACGGCGGCCTCGGATCGCTACGCGCTCGGCGTGATCGCGTACGAGCTGCTCGCCGGCGCGCATCCGTTCACCGCCGCGAACGTGCCGGCGATGATGGAGCAGCACTTCCGCGCCGCGGTGCCGACGCTGTCGGGCCACGACGTGCCGGCCGGCGCCGACGCCGTGCTCGCACATGCGATGGCAAAGGATCCCGATGCGCGCTGGCCGTCGGCACGCGCGCTCGTCGAGGCACTGGCCGACGCCGCCGGCAGCGGGCCGCGGATCGCGCGCGCCGCCGCAGTCGCGCCGCCGAACCAGCGCGCGTGGCTTGCACCGGCGCTCGGCGTCGGCGTGCTCGCGCTTGCGGGCGCGATCGCGGTCGTCACGCTGCATCACAACACCGCACCCGCGCAGGCGCCGGCGGCCGCGCAGCCACCGGCGAACACCGTCGCGATTCCAGTCACGACGTCGCCCGACGGCGCGCTGGTCTCGGTCGACGACAAGCTCGTCGGGCCCGCGCCGGTCACGCTCCACGTGCCGCGCCACGAGACGATCGTCGTCGCGGTCACCAAGCCCGGCTACCTGGCGCAGACGCTTCACCTCGGCACCGGCGACAACGATGCCGACTCGCCGCTCGCCGTGCATCTCGCCGCGGTGACGCGCTTCGAAGGCGTGTGGCGCTTGCCCACCGGCGAGCTCCGCGCGCTACGGCGCCGCGACGATAGCGTCGAGATCAGCAAGCTCGACGCCGTCGACGGACCGCGGCGCTTCTTTCGGCGCTACGCGTTCGTCGAGACCGCGCGCGGCACCGCGTTCGCGAGCGACGACGAGGTCGTCGACCCGCACGCGCCCGACGATCCGACGTGTCACCAACCGGTCCACATCGTGTATCGCTACGATGCGCAGACCGACGTGCTCGAGCTCGATCAGCCGATCGTCGACGTCAGCTTCATCGCCGGCCATTGCGTTGCCAAGGCGACGACCGTGCAGACCAGCGCGCTCGCGCGTGTCGACGCGCCGTCCGAGACCGAGCACTTGCCGGCGCCGGTCGGAATCGTTCGGACGTCGAAGTCCCGGCCGAAGCAGCAGGCTGCACAGAAGACCGTCGCGAAGAAGCCGACGCCGCTGCTGCCCGCGAAGAACGCGCCGGATCCCACCGATTCGAAGGTCAACGGCCAGATCGTGCCGGAGCCGCAGCAGGCCTATCCGGTGAAACAAAACGCCGTGCCCGCTTCGTAGCCTCGCTGTGCTACGATCGTGCTCGTGGCTGGGGACGAAGCTCGCGCACGCGCGACCCTCGTCGAGATGCAGAGCCGTATCTCGCTAGGGCCGCATCGCGCATTGGGGGTGGATGAGGGAGCGACGCCGGAGCAAATCCGGGCGGCGTTCTTGGGCCTTACCAAGACGTTTCATCCCGCGCGGTTCGGCCGCATGGCGGTCGAAGTGCAAAAGCTATCTAACGAGGTGTTCCTCGGGATCAAGGGCGCGCACGAGGCGCTGCTCAAATCGATCGGCGCGCCGATGCGCCCGCAGGCCAGCGCCAGCGCCGCGCCCGCCGCTGCGATCGCGAACGGCACGGGGCGATTTGCTCGCAGTGCGTCGCCGCCGCCGGAGCGCACGACGACCGCAAAAATGCCACCGCTCGGCCCGCGCAACGCGACGCCGGCGTTCGGCGTGACGATCGTCCCGCGCACGACCGGACCGATTCCGACCGCCGCCGCAGCGCCGATCGCGACACCGGCGAGCACCGTCGTGCGCGACGACGATCCGGACTACCAAAAAATGCTCGCCGCGGTCGCCGCGAAACAATGGGCCGAGGCGACGCAGCTGCTCGTCAAGCTGCGCGCGCGCGACTCGATCTCGAAGCGGTTCAAAGCGCTGCAATGCTACGTGCGCGGCTTCGAGGCCGCGAACGCCGGCAATCGCGCCGCCGCGGTCGCAGATTTCGAGCGCGCGTTACAATTCGAGCCCGATCTCCCAGAAGCCAAATCGGCTCTGGCCGAGCTGCACAGGCGGCCCTAACTCGCGGAATGTGGGCGGCGGGGATATAGTCGAGTCGAACGATGGGCCGCGTCATCGGGATTGATCTGGGCACCACCAATTCGTGTGTGGCGGTCCTCGAAGGCGGCGAGCCCGTCGTCATTCACAACCAAGAAGGCGGCCGCACCACGCCGTCGATGGCGTCGTGGAACGCCGATGGCGAGGTCGTCGTCGGCGCCGCGAGCAAGCGCCAGATGGTCACGAACCCGCAGCGCACGGTGTTCGGCGTCAAGCGCCTGATCGGCCGCAAGGCCGCCGAGGTGCAAGAGCTCGCGTCGCGATTGCCGTACAAGATCGTCGCCGCGAAGAACGGCGACGCCTGGGTCGACATCGCCGGCACGCCGCGCTCGCCGCAGGAAGTCTCCGCGCACGTGCTCGCGAAGATGAAGCGCGTCGCCGAGGATTACCTCGGTCAGACCGTCACCGAAGCGGTCGTGACGGTGCCCGCGTACTTCGACGACGCGCAGCGCCAGGCGACGAAGGACGCCGGCAAGATCGCCGGGCTCACCGTGCGCCAGATCCTCAACGAGCCGACCGCGGCCGCGCTCGCGTACGGCCTGCATCACACGCACAACCAGCGGCTCGCGGTGTTCGATCTCGGCGGCGGCACGTTCGACATCTCGATCCTGGCGATCGAGAACGGCGTGTTCGAGGTGCTGTCGACGTATGGCGACACCGCGCTCGGCGGCGACGACTTCGATCGCATCGTGATCGATCTACTCGCCGACGAGTTCATGCAGACGAACTCGATCGACCTGCGCAAGGACTCGGTCGCGCTGCAGCGGCTCAAAGAAGCGGCCGAGCGCGCGAAGATCGAGCTGTCGTCGGCGATGACGACCGACGTCAACTTGCCGTTCATCGCCGCCGGACCTGCAGGCCCGCTGCACCTGATGCGCGAGCTCGAGCGCGGTCAGCTCGAGCGCGCGTGCAAGCCGCTGCTCGATCGGCTCGAAGCGCCGTGCCACAAGGCGCTCGCCGACGCGCACTGCACGCCGACCGACATCGATCAGGTGCTGCTCGTCGGCGGCATGACGCGCATGCCGATCGTGCAGGAAAAAGCGCAGAAGATCTTCGGCAAGCCCGGCAGCAAAGGCGTCAACCCCGACGAGATCGTCGCGATGGGCGCCGCCGTGCACTCCGGCATCATGGGCGGCGAGCTCCAAGAGGTCGTGCTGCTCGACGTCACGCCGCACAACATGGGCATCAAGCTCACCGGCGATCGTATGGCCGTCGTGATCGCGTCGAACACGAGCATCCCGACGCGCGCGAAGCGGATCTTCGCGACCACCGAAGACAATCAGACCCACGTCGAGATCGAAGTGTTTCAAGGCGAGCACGAGCACGCTTCGAAGAACCGCCGGATCGGCCGCGTGTTCTTGGGCGACCTCACGCCGGCGCCGAAAGCGCGCACCAAAGTCGAGGTCAGCTTCACGATGGATGCGGACGGGATCTTGGAAGTCACCGCGGTCGAGATCGGGACCGGGCAGGCGGCATCCGTGACGATCGAGGCGTCGAGCGGGCTCACCGCCGACGAGATCGTCGCGCTCGGCATGCGCGTCGCGCGCTGAGCCGACGCGGCCGAAATAGGCTACGCTCGGGGCAGGGTGAGCGTCCACCACCCGACCTCATCGACCTGCCCCCGTCAGGTCACGCAGCGAGGCAAAGGGGAGCACATCCTCGGACGCGGAATCGCAATGCCTGCTTCGATCGAGCGGCGGGGGATCTCGAGCGAAGCGCAAAGGCGGCGATGACCCACGATAAAGACTTCAAACGCAGGGTGCGCGAGCACGCGCGCCGAATTGGGCGCTCGTACGCGAGCGTGCATCGCCGCTTCTCACGTCACCGAGGAGAGATGATGCAGCTCGAGACATTCACGAAATCAGATTTCACGATCGCCGTGCCAGCTGGCTGGGCCGAATGCGCGCCCGTGCTCGCCAACAGCCCATACGAGGTCGCGCGCTTCATCCGCCGCGATCACGCGACTCACTTGTGCCTGGTGTTTCGCAGCCCCGGCGGCGACGCGCGCAAGCGCGCCGAGGCTGCACGCGAGCGGCTCGCGGCGTCCGGCTACGCGAACTTCACGCTCGCCGATGCCGCGCTCGGCGCCCATACCGGTGTTCGGCTCGACTTCGATAAGGGCGCGTGGACCGTCCGCGAGCACTTCGTCAGCGTGAACGACGTCGTGTATTGCCTCGGCTTCGGCACGAGCGATCCGGCCGGCGACGCGCCGGTGTTCGACGCGATGACCGCGGCATTCGCCATCGCGGTCTGAGTTAGGCTCGGTCGCGATGCGGCTTGTCGCGATCGCCATCTTGGTTGCCGCGTGCTCGAACCACGACACGCGCGGCAAGGACGTGCCGTACGTGGTGACGCATCTCGCGATGCGCGCGCAGAACGATGTCAACCCCGAGCAGTTCTACGCGCGGGTCAAACGCATGCTCGATGGCCCGCATACGGCACGCGTCGCGCGCCACGGCGATCGCCTGGTGTTGATCACGAGCGCATTCGGCTGCAGCACGCTGCGATCGATCGAGGACATCGTGCCGAACGGCGGTGAAGTCGAGTGTCGCGACGGCGATACCGGCCAGGTTCTGTGGCTCGTCGAGCGCGATGCGCAGCCACAAGAGTAACGTCGCAGAATCGGCATTATGTCAACTCCGGGATAGCGTAACGTCGGAGAATGTCTCCGAACGCCGTGGCGCCGTACTTCATGGTCGTCGCGCTGATCCATGCGGCGGCCGTGGCCACGCGGTTCGATGCCCTCGCCGCCAAGCTGCCGGCCGGCGTCGCAACCGCGGTGATGATCGCGCAGTTTCCGCTGCTCGTGCTGTCGGGATTCTTCGAAGGCAAGCTCGACTACGGCCCGAACAAGGTCGCGCTGCCGCTGTGGATGCGGATCAAGTCCGTGCCGGTGAAGCTCGCGTTCACGTTCGGCTTCATGTTCGTGGCCACGGTCGTGCTGCAGACGCTGCACGTGTCGATCGGCCCGATCGATCCGACGCCGCCGATGACCATGCCGGATTCGACCCGCGCCATGTGGTTCGCCGTGTTCACGGCCGGCATGTTCTTCCCGTTCTATCTGGCCGCCACCGGCCTGCTGATTCCGGTCTTGCGCGTGATCACGGCGCCGGCCCGCGTGTTCAACAACGCGATCGGCGGCGTCGTCGCGCTGGTGCTCGGCGGCGCGATCGGCGTCGTCGTGTTCGCGCTCGCGACCAAGACCGCAGTGCCGGCATTCGTCGACGCGATCAAGGCCGGGATCGAGGCCAACCCGCCGCTCGCGATCGCGGTCACGCTGGCGATGACGCTGATCCCACTCGCGATCGGCTTGGTTCGCGAGCGCGCCAAATAGCCGGAATGTTCGTAGGCCCGGCGTCGGTTTGCTCCGCGATGCTGGCCAATCTACATCGCGCGCCGATCCTCGCTGCCGTTGGCCTCTTCGCCGCGACGCTGACCCGCATGCCGCACGCACCGGCAGCTGCACCGACGACTCCCGCGATCGTCGACGGCTGCCCGACCGCGCCGATCGCGGTTCCGCGGCTCATCGATACGCCGTACCTGATCTACATCAGCGGCCCCGATCGTTCGAACGACTCCAAGATGGTCTTCACGCCGGATCTCGACGCCACGCTGCGCTGACTTGCTTGCTACAACTGGCGCGTGGCGGACGCGCTGGCACCGTTCGGAGCTGCGACCCGCACCTGGTTCGCGAACAGCTTCGCCGCGCCGACGCCGGTGCAATCGCGCGGCTGGGCCAGCATCGCGACGGGCGCGCACACGCTCATGCTCGCGCCGACCGGCAGCGGCAAGACGCTCGCGGCGTTCTTGTGGTGCTTGGATCGGCTCGTCACCGCGCCGCGCCCAGACCCGGGCACGCGGATCGTGTACGTGAGCCCGATCAAGGCGCTCGCGTACGACGTCGAGCGCAACCTGCGCGCCCCGCTCGCCGGCTTGCAAGCGCTCGGCGCCGGCGCGCGGATCGTCGTCGATATTCGTACCGGCGACACGCCCGCCAAGGAGCGCGAACGCCAGCGCAAATCGCCCGGCGAAATTCTGATCACGACGCCCGAGTCGCTCTACTTGATCCTCGCCGGCCGCTCGCGCGAGCGCCTGCGCGGTGTCGAGACGGTCATCGTCGACGAGATCCACGCGCTCGCACCGACCAAGCGCGGCGTGCACCTGGCGTTGACGCTCGAGCGGCTCGCGCACTTGGTCGCGGCCAGCGGCCACCCCGAGCCGCAGCGTATCGGCCTGTCGGCGACCCAACGGCCACTTACGGAAGTCGCTAAATATCTCGGCGGCGATCGCCCGGTCGAGATCGTCGACGCCAGCGCGAAGCCCGCGCTGGATCTCGAGCTCGTCGTGCCCGCCCCCGACATGGATTCGCCGGGTACCGAAGCAAAAGACGGTGGTGGGATGTGGCCGCTCATCTATAAAGAGCTGCTCGACGCGATCTTGGCGCACCGCTCGACGATCGTGTTCTGCAACTCGCGCCGGCTCGCCGAGCGCACCGCGCAACAGCTGACCGAGCTCGCCGTGCAGCGCGGCGTCGCGCCGGCCGGCGTCGAATTAGTGCGCGCGCATCACGGATCCGTCGCCCGTCATCAGCGGCTCGAGATCGAAGAAGCGCTCAAAGCCGGCCGGCTCAAGGCGATCACCGCGACCAGCTCGCTCGAGCTCGGCATCGACATGGGCGCCGTCGATCTCGTGTTGCAGGTCGAGTCGCCGGGCGCCGTCGCGCGTGGCCTGCAGCGGATCGGCCGCGCCGGTCACCACGTCGGCGGCACCAGCATCGGCCGGATCTTTCCGAAGTTCCGCGGCGACCTGCTCGAAGCCGCGGTCGTCGCGCGCGGCATGCTCGACGGCGACGTCGAGCCGATCCGCGTTCCCGAAGACGCGCTCGACGTGCTCGCGCAGCAGATCGTCGCGATGGTCGCGGCCGATCCGTGGCCCGTCGGCGAGCTCGAGCGCGTGATCCGGCGCGCCGCGAGCTATCGCGAGCTCTCGCGCGCGGCGTTCACCGGCGTGCTCGACATGCTCGCCGGGCGGTACCCCTCCGACGAGTTCGCCGAGCTGCGCCCGCGACTGACGTGGGATCGCCAGGCCGACGTGCTGATCGGCCGCAAAGGCGCGCGCCTCTTGTCTGTCGTTAGCGGCGGCACGATCCCGGATCGCGGCCTCTACGGCGTGCACTTGGGCGCAACTGGACCGCGCGTCGGCGAGCTCGACGAGGAAATGGTCGCCGAGAGTCGCAAAGGCGAGACGTTCATCCTGGGTGCGACGACCTGGCGGATCGAGGACATCACGCGCGATCGCGTGATCGTGAGCCCGGCGCCCGGCGAGCCCGGCAAGATGCCGTTCTGGCGCGCCGAAGGCCCCGGCCGGCCGATCGAGCTCGGCCGATCGCTGGGCGCATTCTGTCGCGAGCTCGACACGCGGCTCGCCACCGGCGACGCCACCGCATGGCTGCGCCGCGACTACAAGCTCGACGCGTTCGCCGCGCAGAATCTGATCACGTACGTCGGCGATCAGCGCCACCAGACCGGCGCGTTGCCGACCGATCGCGCGATCACGATCGAGCGGTTTCGCGACGAGCTCGGCGACACGCGCGTGTGCATCCTGTCGCCGTTCGGCAGCCGCGTGCACGCGCCGTGGGCGCTCGTGATCGCGCACCAGCTCGAAGCACAACTCGGCTATCCGATCCATCCGCTGTGGACCGACGACGGCATCGCGCTGCGCTTCGCCGACGGCGATCTACTTCCCGAAGATGACCAGCTGCTGCCCGATCCCGACGAGGTCGAGCGCATCCTCGTCGACGAGCTCGCGCGATCGAGCGTGTTCGCGACGCACTTCCGCGAGAACGCGGCGCGCGCGTTGCTGTTGCCGCGACGGCGGCCCGGCCAGCGCACGCCGCTGTGGGCGCAGCGGCTGCGCGCGCAGCAATTGATGGGCGTCGCGCTGCGCTTCCCGGCATTCCCGATCACGCTCGAGACGTATCGCGAGGTCTTGCGCGACGTGTTCGATCTGCCGGCGCTCGTGACGATCCTGCGCGACATTCGCTCGCGCGCGATCCGCATCGAGCCGGCCGTGACCGAATCGGCATCGCCGTTCGCGCGATCGCTCGTGTTCGATTACGTCGCGGCGTTCTTGTACGAAGGCGATGCGCCGCTGGCCGAGCGCAAAGCGCAGGCGCTCACGCTCGATCGCGATCTACTGCGCGAGCTGATCGGCGGCGGCGAGCTCCGCGACTTGCTCGATCTCGACGTGCTCGACGCGGTCGAGGCCGAATTGCAGCAGCTCGCACCGGAGCGCCAGGCGCGCTCGCTCGACGAGATCCACGATCTGCTGCGGCGTCTGGGCGATCTCGACGCCGCGGAGATCGCCGCGCGTAGCAACTTCGCGACGGCCGACGCCGTCGCCGAGCTCGTCGCAGCGCGCCGGATCGCACCGGTGCGTATCGCCGGTCACGAGCGCTACATCGCCGCTGAAGACGCCGCGCGCTATCGCGATGCACTCGGCGTCGCGCTGCCGCCGGGCTTGCCTGCCGCGTTGCTCGAATCGGCGCAAGATCCGATGACGTCGGTGATCGCGCGGTACGCGCGCACGCACGCGCCGTTCACCGCGCAGCCGATCGCGCAGCGCTGGGGTATCGCGCACGCGATCGTCGAGCCGATCCTCGCGCTACTCGAAGCCCGCGGTCAGCTCGTGCGCGGCGAGCTTCGCCCGAACGCGACCGGCATCGACAGCTGCGATCCGGACGTGCTGCGCCAGCTGCGCCGCCGCACGCTCGCGAAGCTGCGCGCGCAAGTCGCGCCCGTCGACGCCGCGCACTACGCGGGCTTCTTGCCGCGCTGGCACGGCGTCGACGTGCCGCGGCGTGGGCCCCTGGCGTTGCGCGATGCGATCGGCCGGCTCGAAGGCGTCGCGCTGCCGTTCTCGGAGCTCGAGCAGCGCATCCTGCCGGCGCGCATCGCCGATTATCATCCGCGCATGCTCGACGAGCTCGGCGCCGCCGGCGATCTCGTGTGGGTCGGCGCCGGCGCGCTCGGCAGCAAAGACGGCCGCGTGATCCTGCTGCGCCGCGATCGCGCGCGCGAGCTCGCGCCGGATCCGCTCGAGATCGCGAATCACAGCGAGGTCCATAACGCGATCGTGAAGCACTTACGTAGCGCGGGCGCGTCGTTCCTCGTCGGCATCGAAGGGGCCACGCAAGCGAGCCGTGTCGAAACCACCGCGGCGCTGTGGGATCTCGTGTGGGCCGGCGTGATCACGAACGACACGTTCGCGCCGCTGCGATCGCTGGCCGCGCCGAATGCTCGCCGCGCCAACGCGCACGCCGCGTTCGGCGGCCGATGGTCGCTCGTCGAGTCGCTGGGTCCGGCGCCGACCGCGACCGCGCGGTTGCACGCGCAAGCGACCGCGCTGCTCGAGCGCACCGGCATCGCGAGCAGGCAGGCCGCGCGCGCCGACGGCATTCCGGGCGGCTTTGCCGCGATCGGCGACGTGTTGCGCGCGCTCGAAGATGCCGGCAGCGTGCGTCGCGGCTTCTTCGTCGAGAGCCTCGAGGGCGCGCAGTTCGCGTGGCCGGCTGCAGTCGATCGCTTGCGCGAGGAGCGCCGCGGCCTGGCGCCGCGCGTCGACACGCTCGCGGTCGTCGATCCGGCGAACGCGTGGGGCGGCGCCCTGCCCTGGCCGCAGCTGCGCGACGGCGACGCCAAGCCCGCGCGTCGCGTCGGCGCGAGCGTCGTGCTCGTCGACGGCGCGCTCGCGCTGTGGGTCGAGCCCAAAGCCAAGCGCGTCGCGACCGCAGCTGCGCTACCGGCCGAGTCGATCGAGCTCGCGCTGAGTATCGGCTTGCCGGTGCTCGCCGCGAAGCAGCGCCGCCGCGAGCTGCTCGTCGAGCTGATCGACGGCGAGCCAGCTGGCACGTCGCCGCTCGCGCGCGCGCTGCTCGCGAACGGTGCGCGCGTCGATTATCGCGGCCTCGTGATCCGCGGCATGACGAAGCTCGTCGAGCCGGTGGCGAAAGACGACACCGACGACGACGGCGACGACGACGAGGAGAGCGATGCCTGAGGGCGATACCATCCGCGGCGTCGCCAACCGGCTCGCGCCGCTGATCGGCCAGACGATCGAGCGCGCGACGACGCAGGGATTGATCCGCGCGATCGCGGGCCGCACCGTCACGAGCGTCGACGCGCACGGCAAGAACCTCTACATCGATCTCGACGACCAGACGCAGATCCACGTCCATCAGGGCATGAACGGGCGGTTTCGCGCGCGCGATCGCCGCGAGGGCGACGCGATGCTCGCGCGGATGTCGCCGGGCATCGTCTCGCTCGCGATCATCACGGCGACGCATGCGTTTGTCTGGCTCACGTGCCCGACGGTCGAGATCGTCCCGCGTCGTGCACCGCGTCGCGGCATGCACGAGGCGCGGCTCGGCCCCGACGTGCTCGCCGGCGGCTTCGATCCCGATGTCGCGGCGAAACGCGCCGCCGAGCATCCGGCGCGAACGATCGGCGACGTCTTGCTCGATCAGCGCGTCGCCGCGGGCATCGGCAACATCTGGAAGACCGAGTCGTGCTTCGCGTGCCGGATCGATCCGCGCACGCTGGTGCGCGAGATCCCCGAGCACGTGCTCGTGCAGATCTACGAAAGTGCGCGCGAACGCATGGCGGCGAGCGTGGAGGGCTCGCGCGACTTCGCGGCCTATTCGCGCACCGGCAAGCCGTGCCCGCGCTGCGGCACACCGATCGTGGCGTTCCAGCTCGGCGACCCGCCGCGGTGGACGTGGAGCTGCCCGACCTGCCAGCAACGACCCGCGACTGGCTAGCCGAGTTGCCGTCGGTTCCGCACTAACCCCGCGGAACCTCGGCGCAGATCCGTCGCCGCGCTAGGCATCGAGGTTGCTGTTACGCCCCGACATGGCAACCGCCCACGCGTTCGACCATGCGCCGCTCGCTTCGGAAGTCTCGACCACCCTCAGCGTGGGCGCGGGAGCGGCGTACGAGATCTTTGCCGACACGGTCGAGATCCCGCGGTGGTTGCCGCTGATCCAGAAGGCGCGCGTGGTCGAGCGGCTGCCCGACGGTCGGGCCAGCCGGGTCGCCTTCACGCGCAAGCTCGAGCGCGGATCGCTCGGCTACACGCTCGAATACCGCTACGAGCCGAACACTTACACCGTGAAGTGGGAAGCGCCCGTCGACTCGACGATGGTGCTCTCGGGCGAGGCCCGTTTCATCCCGCTCTCGCCGCGCGCGTGCATGATGCTCTACCGCGTCGTGATCGACCTGCCGGTCGTCGACGATCTGATCACCGACGAGCTCGACGGTCACCCGGCATCGCTCGTGGTTTCGGAGTTCCGCGAGCACCTGCGCCGGCTCTGTTAACACCCACATTGACGTCCTTGCGGCCTCTGCGCCAATCGGTAACGATGGTGTGTCGTGGTCGATCGGCTCGAAGTAACCAAAAGCCAACCACCCGTCACGTTCGAAGATCACACGGGGCCCATCGAGCCTCCGCACTTCGCGCGCGGCACGGCGAATCCGCCGCTACTCGACATCACGGCGGTGCTGTCGGATCTCGAAGCGAAGCTGTCGCGCTGTCTGGCATCGCTATCGATGCACTTTCAGCCGATCGTGCACGCCAGCGATCGCTCGCGGTACGGCTACGAAGCGTTGCTGCGCTCGGCCGATCGAGCGCTGCCGCATCCCGGCGCGATCTTGGATGCCGCCGAGCGGCTCGAGAAGATTCCGATGCTCGGCCGCGCGGTGCGCGCGCAAACCGCGAAAGTGATCGCCGATGCGCCGCCCGAGCGCGGCGTCGTGTTCGTCAACCTCCACTTGCTCGACCTGTTCGACAAGCAACTGACGTCGCCGTTCTCGCCGCTGTCGCGCGTCGCGCATCGCGTCTGCCTCGAGATCACCGAGCGCACGTCGCTCGAGGGACAAGCCGACGTGCGCTATCGCGTCGCCGAGCTGCGCGAGCTCGGGTTCAAGATCGCGATCGACGATCTCGGCGGCGGTCACGCGCGGATGGGCACGTTCACGCCGCTCGACTGCGACTTCGTCAAGCTCGACATGTCGCTCGTGCGCGACATCGACAAGCACCCGATGAAGCAGCGGCTCGTGCGCTCGGTCAACGAGCTGTGCAAGAACGCCGGCACGAAGATCATCGGCGAAGGCGTCGAGACCGAGGCGGAAGCCAAAGTCCTCGTCGAGCTCGGCTGCGATTTCCTGCAGGGCTATCTGATCGCACGTCCAGCGCCGCCGTTCAGCGACGCGCTGTAGACTGCGCTCATGATCAAGCTCGCGATCGTGCTCTGCGCGCAGGCCGCGAGCGCGGCGCCGATCACCGGCATGTTCGGCGCGGGCGAGCAGATCGGTGCCGCCGGCGGCTACCCCGGCGCGCAACACGCGCTCGCGATCGATGCCTCGATCGCGTACGTCGTCGCGCCGGGCATCGCGGTCGGCGTGCGCGGCTCGATCGCGACGGCGTCGAGCTATCCCGGCGAGACCGACTACGGCCTCGGCTATCCCGTGGAATCCGCATACACGGTGCTCCCGTTCGATCTCGGTATCACCGCCGTCTTCACGCGCAGGCACTGGTGGTTCGCGCCGTGGCTCGGCGAGCACTTCAGCGCATCGACGAACAGCTACGGCTCGTCGATCACGACCGCCGACTTCGCGATGATCGGCGTCAACGGCGGTGTCGATATCCACGACGGCCTCGCCGTGTTTCTCGATCTCGAGCACAACTTCGGCGGCGCATCGAGCGCTCATATGCCGGACCAGGTCAATCCCGTTTTCCAATCGTGGGACGCGATGACGATCGGCGTCGCGTACCACTACTGACTAGAAGATGCCGTGGAACCAGTCGGTGACGCGCACGCCGATCGAATCGGGCTCGTCGTCGAGATCGAACGCGTAGAGGATGCCGCGGTTCGACATCACGAACAGCCGGCCGTCGGCGGTGACCGTCGGTTGCGCCGAGATGCCCGCGCCGGGATCGAAGTACTCGATCGTCTCGCCGCTCCTGCGATTGGCGATGAACAAGCCTTCGTCGGCGAGCGTGTAGATCAAGATATCGTCGACGACGACGGGCGAGCCGGGCTCGCCGCCACCCTTGGCGCCGACGCGCCAAACGATGTTGCCGGCGAAGTCGATCGCGTAGGTGCCGAGGTCGGCGACCGAGACGTAGAGCAGCTTGCCGTCGCTCGCGATGCCGCCGACGTTGCCGGTCGAGCTCGGTTGCGACACGTCGTAGAACGGCGTGCGCCAGCGAATCAGGCCGGTCATCTTGTCGACCGCGTAGACGCCGCCGGATGCCGACGACGCGTACAGCGTCGAGCCGATGATGATCGGAGTTGCATCGACGTCCATGAAGCGATCGGCGTCGGCCTTGAGCGACGTCGACCACGCGACCGAGCCGGTGTCCTTGCGCAGCGCGACCAGCGCGCCGTTCGAAAACCCGGTGTAGAGCAACTGGTCGTCGACGCGCACGCCGGCGTGACCGCGCAGCGTGTATTCCTCGGGCGTCTCCGCCTTGTACTGCCACTTGAACTTGCCGTTGATCGCGTCGACCGCGACGACCTGGTCGGCTTCGTCGGCGAAGATGATCAGATCACCGGTCGACGACGGCGTCTGCTCGATCGGTCCGCGCGCGACGTACTTCCACTTCTCTTTGCCGGTGAGCGAGTCGACCGCGACGAGCTGGCCGTCGTTGGTGCCGATGTAGAGCACGCCGCCCGAAACCAGCGGCGCACACGCGACCGCGCCGATGCGACGCTTCCAGCGCACCGCGCCGTCGTCGATGTGCAGCGCGTAGAACATGCCCTCGGACGAGCCGACGTAGAGCATGTCGCCGGCGACCGCGGGCGACGCGAACTCCTGCGGCGCGATCTCGGTCGTGCGATCCGACGTGACGAACTTCCACTTGTACGACAGCCGATCCTCGCCCGGATCTTCGCGATCGACCGCGCTCATCGCATCGGCGTGACGCGGTAGCGGCCGATCGCACGCGGCGATCGTGGCAAGCGCAGCGATAGCGAACAGCGCGAGCTTCACGTGCCCAAGCTCTCGAGGTGCTGTTCGACGAGCTCGGCGAGCTCGGGGTCGGTCTTCGCGAGATCCTTCGCCTTCTCGAACGACGCCTTGGCATCGGCGGTCTTGCCGAGCAGGGCCTGGATGCGGCCCTGGTGATAGAGCGCGAAGTCGCGGCGCGGACCTTTGTCGTCGGGCTGCATGCTCTCGAACGTGGCGAGCGCCTCCTGCAGGCCGGTTTGCCGCGTCTGCGCGTCGTTCTTCGGATCGACGGCTTTCTGCTCCTGCGCGAGCCCGAGGCCTTCGCGTGCGAGCACGCCGTCGATGCCGAGCTCGCCCTGGCCGCGTTTGTACTCGGCGATCGCGTCGTCGAGCTTGCCGGCTTGCACCAGCAGCGACGCGCGATACACCGGACCGGCCTGGTGCGTGCCTTGTTTCGCGAGCGCGTCGAGCAGCGCGTTCGCGCGCGTCTTGACGTCGGGATAGCTGTCGAGCGCCGACGGCGCCGCCGAGCCCGCCGAGCCCGCCGGCTCGGGAGCCTTGACGGGTTTGTCGCCGAGATCGAGCACGGCCGCGAGCTTGTCGGTCGCCTGCTCGGAGCCGGCGTCCTTGTAGTGAATGACGATCGCGACGACGGCCCAGATCACCGCGGCGCTCAGGATGAACAAGCCGATCTTCTTGCGATGCGGATAGAGCCGATCGACGATCGACTCGCCACCGACCTTGACGGCCTTCGGATCGAAGCGCGGACCGGCTGGATCAGCGGCTTTCGCGTCGCTGCTTGCAGCAGGTTTTTTGTCGGACGTTTTGTCGTTCAGGTCGGCCACGGCGAACCGCGATGTAGCACAATTCAGGGGTTTGGTGGCTTGGACCTCGCGAGCGCTCGCCCTGTTGCCCGCGATCGGCCTCGCTTCGGTCGCCTACGCAGACGGCGACGATCGCGCCCTGTCGGGCAGCCTCGGCTACGCCACGTTCTCCGAGCCCGGCAAGCCCGCCCACAACCAGCAATCGACCACGATCACGCCCGATTTCGGCGTCACGCCGTCGATCATGTACGAGCACGCGTTTTCGACCGACTTCTCGCTGCGCGGCGAGCTCGGCGGCGCGTTCTTCTCCGGCGGCCAGAACATCAACACGAAGAACACGGGCACGACGTCGTGGCTCGGCATGGCCGACATCGGCATCACGTTTCGCTTTGACGTCCTCAAGTACGTGCCCTACGCGTTCGGCGGGCTCGGCGGCGAGTACTCGACCGGCGGCGCGCTCGACAACGGCTTCGTGCCGGTGCTCGTCGTCGGCGGCGGGCTCGACGTGCTGCAGAGTCGCTCGCGATCGTGGGGGCTCGAGGCGCGTATCGTCGGCTTCGCGACGGATACGACGGTGTTCACGCTGTCGCTGCGCGGCACGCTGCGCTGGGGCTATCTCTGAACACGTAACTACGTGTCGTGGCGATCTTTGCGCGCCTTGACGAAGATCCGGATCGGCGTGCCGCGAAACCCGTACGCCTCGCGCAAGCGGTTCGCGATGAACCGCT